>NZ_JBHXME010000001.1:590-78243 GCF_042721125.1 Streptomyces sp. NPDC058469 | reverse complement strand
GCGCGGGTCCTGGTGACCGACGTCGATCTGCCCGAGGCGGAGAAGACGGCGGCGGACCTGCGCGAACTCGGGCTGGCGACCGAGGCGTTCGGCTGCGACGTGGGGAGCCAGGAGGCGGTGGGGCGGGCCGTCGCCCGGGCCGTCGAGTCCTTCGGGACGCTCGACGTCCTGGTCAACAGCGCCGCCCACTGCACGCCCGACCTCCCGCTCTTCGAGGACGAGCCGGACGACGAGTGGGCACGCGATCTCGACATCACGCTGACGGGACCGTACCGCTGCTGCCGTGCCGCACTCCCGCACCTGGTCGCCTCGGGACGCGGGGCCGTCGTCAACATCGGTTCCGTGAACGGGGCCCAGGACTTCGGCAACCATGCCTACAGCGCGGCCAAGGCCGGACTCGCCTCGCTGACCCGCACCCTCGCCGGACACGCCGGCGGGCGGGGCGTGCGCGTCAATCTGGTGATGCCGGGCACGGTACGGACCTCCGCGTGGGAGGGCCGGGAGGGCGAACTGGACGCGGTGAGCGGGCTGTATCCGCTCGGCCGGGTCGGTGAGCCCGAGGACATCGCCGCGGCCGTCGCGTTCCTCGCCTCGCGGGACGCCTCCTGGATCACCGGCACCACACTCACCGTCGACGGAGGGCTCACCGCGGTCAACTCCGGGTTCCGGAGGGCCCTTTCGGCACCGAAGGATGCCTAGGTGTCTCCGGCGGGCAGTGAGGCGAGCGCCGCCAGCACCCGGTCCGTATCGGCCTCGGACGTACGCCAGTTGCTGAACGCGGCGCGCAGCGCGGGCGTCCCGTCGTACACCGTCGGCGTCAGGAACGCCTCGCCGGTGGCGGCCAAGGCCTCCGCCATGGCCGCCACCCGCTCCTGCGTGGGGTTCTCGGCGAGGGTGAAGCAGACGACGTTCAGCCGGACCGGCGCGGACAGCCGCAGGCCGGGCAGTGCGGCGATGCCCTCGCCGAGGCGGTGGGCGAGGGCGACGTTGCGCTCGACGATCTCGCGGTGCCCGGCGCGGCCGTAGGCCATGAGGGAGAACCAGGCGGGGAGGGCGCGCAGCCGTCGGGAGTTCTCGGGGGTGAGGTGGAGGAAGTCCGGGTCGCCGGTCGGCGGGCCGAGGTACGGGGACGCGTTGTGGAACACCCTGGTCTGGAGGTCACGGCGGCGGGTGAACTGGACGGCCGCGTCGTAGGGCACGTTGAGCCACTTGTGGAGGTCGACGCAGACCGAGTCGGCCGCGTCGAGTCCGTCGACGAGGTGGGCGTACGCGGGGGAGAGCGCCGCGAAGCCGCCGAACGCGGCGTCCACGTGCAGCCAGAAGTCGTGCCGTTCCTTGAGGGCGGCGATCGCCCGCAGGTCGTCGAAGTCGACTGTGTTCACGGTGCCGGCGTTCGCGACGACGATCACCGGACGGCCGTCCAACTCGGCCAGGGCGGCGTCAAGTTGGGCCACGTCGACGGCCTCGCGGTTCCCGGCGAGCACGGGCACGTGACGGAGCCGGTCCCGGCCGATGCCCAGCACGGACAGCGCCTTGCCGACGCTGGAGTGGGGGCTGCCGGAGAGCACGTCGACCGGACCGAGCGCGGCGGCGCCGTCCCGGGACACGTCCACGCCCAGGCGCTCGCCGAGCCACTCGCGGGCGACGGCCAGCCCCACGGTGTTGGACACGGTCGCGCCGGTGACGAAGGCACCGGAGTGCGCCTCTCCGAGTCCGAAGAGTTCCCGCAGCCAGCCGACCGTCTCCCGCTCCAGGGCCGCCGCCCACGAACCGGCCGCACCGGACACGTTTTGGTCGTACGCGCTGGTCAGCCAGTCCCCGGCGACCGACGCGGGTGTCGCACCACCGGTCACGAAGCCCAGGTAACGCGGGCCCGCCGACCCCGAGAGTCCGGGCGCCCACCGTTCGGTGAACCGGGCGAGCGCCGCCTCGCCACCGGCCCCCTCGACCGGCAGTGGCTCCCGGTCGGGTGCCCTGTCGAGCCGGACGACCGGCCGCTCGGCCATCCCGGCCAGCTCACGGGCGGCGACGTCACGGGCTGACTGGAGGAGCGCGGGGAGCCGGGAGAGGTCGTCGGCGAGAGTGCGGTGCATGGGCGGCAGCCTAGGCAGAGCTCGCGGGCGGGGTATCGGGCCACTTCGACCGAACTGGACTGGACCGCCGGCCTGTCGGCCACCTTCACGTCGTCCGGGCTCAGCGATTTCTTGCGCCGGCGCAGCAGCGTCCGCACCATCCGTTCGGTGCGCGCGTTTCCCGAACCGATTCCGTTTCGTGGATCGCCCGGGCGCGCGGGATCCCGCCTGTCTGACCTCATGTGTACCTGTGCGTGTCGTCGGGGTTCCGCTTCGCTCTCCGTGCGGTCCGCGGAATGCTGATTGATCACAGGTAACCGGCGCGCGGCGCCTGGAAACCTGTCGTCCACTTACGGAGGCCGTCTTCCGCCGAGCTGCCCGAGCGGCGCAGAATGTCACCGTTTCGTCGCGGTCCGGCCCGGGCCACAACCTTGTCGCCCGGGCACCGGTCTAGCTGGCAGAGATCGCAGTTCCGGTTGAGGGGGAGGGTCCGACATGGGGGACATACGCAGACGAGGTGCCATAGCGCTCGGTATCACCGGGCTGGTGGCGCCGCTCACGCTCGCGCTGGGCAGCACGCCGGCGCAGGCGGCGACGAGCTGTACGACGCAGAAGGGGCCGTACCAGAAGCAGGTGGAGAAGTTCCTCGGCCGACCGGTCGACGGGAAGCAGTCCGCCGCCGACTGCAAGGCCATCAAGGCCTTCCAGACCAAGCACGGCATCACGCCGAACATCGGCTACGCGGGTTCCGTCACCTGGGGCGTGATGGACCTCATGAACAAGCAGAAGGCCGTGGGCAACAAGCCCAACGCGGCCGGCAAGTGCCCGACGAACAGGGGCCGCATCGCCTGCGTCAACCTCACGCTCCAGATCAGCTGGATCCAGGACGGCAGCCGGCTCGTCTACGGCCCGGTCCCGGTGCGCACCGGACGCAACGGCTACGAGACCCGCACCGGTCTGAAGAAGATCTACTGGCGCGACATCGACCACGTCTCGAACATCTACAACGTGCCCATGCCTTACAGCCAGTTCTTCGACGGTGGCCAGGCGTTCCACTCGGTCAACCTCAGCATGTGGAACCCGCCGGGCTCGCACGGCTGCGTCAACATGACCCCGGCCACCGCCAAGAAGTACTGGTCGCTGCTGAAGAACGGCGACGACGTCTTCGTGTACGGCCGCAAGCCGGGGACCTGACAGTCGGTCACCCGGCCTGCGTACCAAGGCCGTTACTCGGGCGCGTCCCCGAAGTCCGGGATCTCCAGCCTCGCCCCGCCCTGCCGTGCCGAGTCGTGCGCGATGATGCCCGGCAGGGTGTAGCGGGCCGCGACCCACGCGTTCACGGACGGCAGCGTGCGGGAGTTGACCGCGGTCACGAAGTCGTCCGCCAGGAAGTGGTGGCTGCCCTCGTGTCCGTTGTGCAGGTTCTCGAACTCCCGCGGCAGCCGCGACCGGTCGTGCACCGGCGCCGAGCCGGAGGTGAAGGCGGCACGGAGATCCGGCGCGATGTGCTGAAGTGACGGATCGTCAGGAGACATGGTGGGCTTGGGCTCCAGCAACTCGCTGATGTCCTGCACCCCCTTCTTGTCCTGCCAGAAGGCCACCGTCGCGAGCTGCTCCATGCTCGCGTCCGTGCCAAAGAACCGGAAACGCGACTCCCGGATCTGCGAGGGATAGCCCACCCGCCGGAACTCGTTCGTACGGAACGAACCGCCGCCCGCCACCTCGAACAGCGCGGTGGCGTTGGAGAAGTCGTTGCCGAACTGGCTGACCTCCTTGTCGAAGACCCCGTCCCCGCGCTCGTCGACCACCCCGATCGCCGACACGCTCACCGCGTGCGTCTGCCACGCGCCGAGCACACCGCCCACCGAGTGCGTCGGGTACAGCAGCGGCGGATAGCTGGCGGTGGTCTTCCAGTTGTCGCCGCCGCTGTACTGGTACGCCTCGTAGAACCCCAGATCCATGTCGTGGACGTAGTCGCCCTCGGCGTAGAAGATCCGCCCGAAGGCGCCCTCCGCGATCTGGTTGCGGGCGTGCACGGTCGCCGGGTTGTACTGGCTGGTCTCGCCCATCATGTACGTCAGTCCGGTCGCCCTGACCGCGTCGATGATCGCCGCGATCTCCTCCGTGCTGATCGCCATGGGGACCGCGGAGTAGACGTGCTTGCCGGCGCCGAGCCCCTGGAGGACCAGGGGGCCGTGCGTCCAGCGCTGGGTGAAGATCGCGACGGCGTCGACGGCCTTCGACTCCAGCATCGCCTCGTACGAGGGGAAGGTGCCCGCCAGCCCTTGGTCGGCGGCGAGTTGCTCCGCCCGCTCCGGCAGCAGGTCGGTCACATAGACCTCGCTCACGCCTGGGTGGGCCTGGAACAGTCGGGCGAACTGGCCGGAGAACTGGCCTGCTCCGACGATGCCGAGGGAGAACGTCATGGGTGCGTGTCCTTCTCTGACGGGGATTTCACTGAGCGGAAATCACTGAACGAACGTCACTGACCGAGGATGAAGTTGATCTGCTTGTTGGTCTTGTCCAGGCCGCTGACCGGTGCGTCATTGGCGTAGACGTCCTGCATGGCGGGGCGCATCAACGCGTACACGTCCGCCGAGTAGTTGGTGATCGGGAAGGAGAAGGTGGCGAAGTCCTTCTTGTCGGCGACCGGCCGGGTGAAGGCCGTGACGTCGATGCCCTTCTTCTTGTAGGCGGCGACGGCGGCCTTCGTGCCGTCCGGGGTCGCGGGGAAGACGATGCCGTAACTCCCCACCGTCTTCTGGCAGTTGTTCGACGACAGGTAGGTCACCCACTTTCGCGCGCCCGCCTTGTTGTGGGCGTTCTTGGTGATCGAGTCGGCCAGTCCGTTCATCATGGTCGCCCGTTTCCCGGTCGGACCGGTAGGGGTGTATGCGGTGCCGATCTTGAGCCCCTTGGCCGCGGCGTACGTGGAGATCATCCAGGCGCCGTCGAACGCGGTCGCCGCCTTGCCGGCCGCGATCTGCGCGTTGGGCGGGTTGGCGCCGTCGCTGTAGTCCGTGAACGGTGCGAGATAGCCCTTCTTCGCCAGGCCGAAGTACCACTTGACCGTCGACTGGTAGGTCTTGCTGTCGTACTGGAACTTCGTGCCCCAGCGCTTCTTGTCCGTGTAGTTCCAGCCGGCCGAGGCGGTGAAGGGACTCCACGTCGTCTGACCGTCGGAGTCACCGGCGCCCCCGGTGGCCATGCCGTACACCTTGACGTGGTGCTTGTCGAAGCCCGGTTCGTCGCCGCGCTTGCCGTTCTTGTCGATGGTCAGATGGGCGATGGCCTTCTCGAAGGTGCCGCCGTCCGTCGGGTTCCACGCCAGGCTGTCGAGCTGGTCCGCGCTGAGACCGGCCGACTTGGCCATCTTCTGGTTGTAGAAGAGGGCGACCGTGTCCCAGTCCTTGGGCGTGCCGTACCGATGTCCGTCCTGGCCCTGCCAGTTGGCGGCGAGACCGGGCTGATAGGCGGACGCGTCGATGTTGAGGTCGTCGAGCGGCTGAAGCACCTTCAGGTCGGCGAACTGGCCGAACTTCTGTATGTGGTCGGTGAACACGTCCGGCTGGGTGCCCGCGATGAAGCTCGCGGTGAGCTTGGTCCAGTAGTCGGCCCAGCCCAACTGCGTGATCTTCACCTTGAGTCCGGGGTTCTGCTGCTCGAAGCCCTTCGCGCAGGCCTGGTAGGCGGGGAGCTGGTTGGAGTCCCACAGCCAGTACGTCACCGTGTTCGAGGCCGACCCCACGGAGTCGCCCTTCGCGCAGCCCGCCGTCAGGGACAGCGCGAGCGCCCCGGTCAATGCCATGACCGTACGAAATCGCATGCCCTGCCCCTTACTTGATTCCGGTGAAGCTGATGGAACTCACGATGCGGCGCGCGAACACCCCGAAGAGCAGGAGCATCGGGAGCGCGGCGATCAGGGTCGCCGCCATCAGGCCCGACCAGTCGTAGCCGGTCTGCGGGGTCTGCGAGCGGAAGATGGCCAGCGCCACCGACAGCACGCGCGAACTGTCGCTGTACGACACCATCAGCGGCCAGAAGTAGTCGTTCCAGGACGTGATGTACGTCAGTACGCCCAACGTCAGGACCGGCGTGGACGCCATCGGCAGCAGGACCCGGAAGAACACGCGGATCTTGCCCGCGCCGTCGAGCAGAGCGGCCTCCTCGACCTCGCGCGGGATGTTCATGAAGAACTGCTTGAGGAAGAACACCGCGAACGGCGTCATGAACATCGTCGGCAGCGAGATCCCCAACAGGGTGTCCACGAGCCCGAGTTGCTTGATGAGGACGAAGTTCGGCAGCAGGGTGAAGATCGCCGGCACCATCAGCCCGGCCAGGAACAGCCCGAACATGCGGTCCCGGCCGCGCCAGCGGAGCCGGGCGAAGGCGTAGGCGGCCATCGCGGAGAAGAACACCTGGCAGACGGTGATCAGGGTCGAGACGATCACCGAGTTGAGCAGATAACGCCAGAACTTCAGCCCGCCGCCCGAACCGCCCTGTGCGATCGCCTCCTTGGTCGACTGGAGGCCGAGTGCCCGCTCGAAACCACCGGTGGTGAAGTCGACCGGCAGCGGGTCCGAGGGGTGGGCTGCGAGACCGGTGTTGGTGGAGAGCGCGGTGCGCAGGATCCAGTAGAAGGGCAGCAGAGTGATCAGCATGATCGCGGCCATCGCGACCCAGGCGGCGACCTTGCCGACGGAGGGCCGGGGCCGGGGCGGCCGTACGATCTCCTGCTTTGCCGTAGGCGTAGGGGTGTTGGGCACATTGGGTGTGGTGGTCAGGGTGGCCATGTCGACTCCTTCCGGTCAGCCGAGGTCGGTCTGGCCGGCGCGGGTGAGCCGGTACTGGAGGAACGTGATCGCGCTCAGGACGATCAGCAGGGCCACGGACATCGCGGACGCGTAGCCGAACTGGAAGCGCCCGAAGGCGGAGCCGTAGATGTAGTACTGGAGGACGTTCGTCGCGTTCGCCGGGCCGCCCGCGGTGGTCACCGCGACCGTGTCGAACACCTGGAACGAACCGATCACCGTCATGATCAGCACGACCGCCAGCACCGGCCGCAGCAGCGGCATCGTGATCCGCCAGAACATGCGCCACTCGCTCGCGCCGTCCACCTTCGCGGCCTCGTACATGTCGCCCGGGATGGCCTGCAGCCCCGCGAACAGCAGCAGCGCGGTGTAACCGACGTGCCGCCACACGTTGATCAGGGCGATCGTCGGGATCGCCCAGGTCTTGTCGGCGAGGAACGGGATGTGGTCGAAGCCGAGCCCGCCGATGATCTCGTTGCCGATGCCGAGCTGGGTGTCGAGGATCCACAGCCAGACGATGCCGGCGACGACGTTCGACATCAGGTACGGCGTCAGCACGATCCCGCGCAACAGGGCGGACTGGGTGAGCCGTTGGAGCAGGACGGCGATGGCGAGGGCCGCCACCGTCTGGATGCCGATGTTGATGAGCACGTACTCGACGGTGACCTTCAACGACGACCAGAAGATGGGGTCGTGGACCATCCGGTCGTAGTTGTCGAGGCCCACCCACTTCGCCGGGGTCAGCAGGTTGTAGCGGGTGAAGCTCAGATAGATGCCCCGCAGGGTCGGCCAGAGCAGGAAGACCAGGAAGCCCAGCAGAGCCGGGGCGATGAAGACCGCCGCCAGCCGACCGTCGCCGCTGTCTTCACGGGCCCGCGGCCGACGGGTCGGGGGACTGCTTGAGGCGATGGTCATCTGGAGACTCCCTTGTCTACGACGGCTCGTCCTCGGGCCACTTACTTTCGTCGCGAAAGAATCCAGCCGTCAATAGCTGTGCGTGGATCTTTTCTGCGCGGGATTGTGGCCGTAGAGTGTCCCTGTTACTTCCATGGTGGAAGAAAGAACCGTGTGGGAGTGTGACCCTCATGACGACACGTGCCGCCAGCTGGCAGCCGCTGAGCCCCGGCGAACGCTCCGTCGCGATCGAGGTGCTCGTCCACGGCCCGCTGTCGCGCACCGACCTCGCGCGCCGGCTCGACCTCTCTGCGGGCAGCCTCACCCGCCTCACCAAACCGCTGATCGAATCCGGCCTGCTGGTCGAGGTCCCCGACGGCGGCGGCCCGGCCGAGGTCCGCCAGGGCCGCCCCTCACAACCCCTCGACGTGGTCGCCGAGTCCCGCACCTTCCTCGGGTTCAAGGTCACCGAGGACATGGCCTACGGCGTCGTCACCACCCTCAGGAGCGAGATCGTCGCCCGCCTCGACCGGCCGCTCACCACGCACGATCCCGCCCAAGTAGCCGATCTGCTCGCGGAGATGACCGGTGAACTCACCGCCCGTTTCCCCACGCTCACCGGTATCGGTATCGGTGTCGGCGGACTCGTCCAGGACCGTGCCGTGGTGGGGGAGTCGGCCTTCCTGCAGTGGAGCGACGTCCCGCTGGCCGAACTCGTAGAGGAGCGCACCGGATTGCCGGTCGTCGTCGAGAACGACGTGGCCGCGCTCGTCGAGGCCGAGACCTGGTTCGGCGCCGGGCGCGGACTCGACCGCTTCGTCGTCCTCACCATCGGCGCGGGCATCGGCTACGGCCTCGTCCTCGGCGGCAAGCGGGTGCCGTACGCCGAGGAGGACCGCGGGTTCGGCCGCCACTGGATCCTGAACCCCAACGGCCCGATCACTCCCGCCGGTGAACGGGGCAGCGCCGTCTCGCTGTTGACGATCCCCAGCATCCGCTACCAGATCAGGGCCGCCACCGGACTCGACCTGACCTACGAGGAGATCCTGGCCCGCGCCGCCGCCGGTGAGCCGATGCCCGCCCGCGTCATCGACGAAGCCGCCCGCGCGCTGGGCACGTTGGTCGCCCAGATCGCCAACTTCGTGCTCCCGCAGAAGATTCTGCTCGCCGGAGAGGGTGTCGGCCTGATCGACGTGGCCGGCAAGACGGTGGACGACACGCTCCGCGCCCACCGGCATCCGCTGGCCGCCCCGCTGGATGTGGAGACGAAGGTCTCCGACTTCCACGACTGGGCGCGTGGCGCCGCGGTGTTGGCGATCCAGGTGCTGGTGCTGGGTGTGGCCGAGGTGTGAAATGCGTTACGGGGCTTGACAGATGGACGTGATCAGTAACACGGTCCGATATGTCCGGTTAGCTCGTGATTACTCACATGGCCTTCACCTACAGCGCCGTATGCTTCACACCATGTCCACCAGTGTTGAATCAGCCACCGAGCGATCGGCAGCCGAGGTCAACGAGGAGATCAGGGCCCTGTGGCTCCGATCGGGCGGGACACTGAGCGTCGAACAGCGCGAGGAGTACCGACGGCTTGTGATGGAGTGGGCCGCCGCAGCTCCCCAGCCGGCCACGGCGGCCTGAGAGCCGTCCGGCCGACCGACGTAGGTGTCGTTGGGATCCCGTCGCCCGGCCTTCCTCGTGACCTTCGGCCGAGTCGGTCGATCCCGTCACCCCCGTTGAATCCCTGCTGTCGCCCGCTCGCTGAAGTTCCTTGATGAACTCCCTTGAGTGATCAGCCCCACATCGCCGAGTAGTGCCGCTGGAAGGCCTTGCGGTCCTGCTCGGCGCGGATCCAGCGCGTCGCCACCAGCGCGATCAGACTTCCCGCGATGACCAGCAGACCCGGGCCCACGTTCTTGGGGTCCGTGAGCCGCGATGCCAATGTCGTCGACGCCGACGTGGTGTTCGTCGCGGGCGCCGACGTCCCGGGCGTGGCCGCGCCGGCGGCTGCCCCGCTGCCGGCTGCCGAGGCGGACGGCGCGGGCGAGGCGGCTGTCTTCGGTGCAACCAGCAGCTTCACGTTCAGCGCGGACAGCGCCTTGGTCAGCGGCTGGAAGAACGTCGTACCACCCGCCGTGCAGTCACCGCTGCCGCCCGACGTCACGCCCAGCGCGATGCCGTTGGCGAACAACGGGCCGCCGCTGTCGCCCGGTTCGGCACACACCGTGGTCTGGAGGAGACCGGTGACCGTGCCCTCGGGGTAGTTCACCGTCGCGTTGAGCGCGGTCACCTCACCGTCGTGCAGCCCGCTGGTGCTGCCGCTGCGGAACACCTTCTCGCCCACGGCCGCGTCGGCCAGGCCGGTGATGGTCACCCCACTGCCGTTGCCGATCGCGACGACGTCCGCGCCGTCGCCGGCCGAGCCGGTCGCGTACTGCACCAACGAGAAGTCACTGCCGGGGAAGTTGTCGGAGACCGTCTTGCCCAACTGCTGGTCGCCCTGGTTGTCGGCGAACCAGATGGACCCGACGGGCCCGCAGTGCCCGGCCGTGAGGATGAAGTCGTTCGTGCCGTCGGTCACGTTGAAGCCCGCCGAACAGCGTCCGCCGGTCGACAGGATCGGCTGCGCGCCGTTGATCCGGGTCGTGAACTTGCCCTGCGCACGCTGCATTTCGACCGAGGCGCCGATGCCGGTCGTGACCTTCGTCATCGCGGTCCAGTTGGCAGCGGAGACCGAGCTGTCGGCCTCCACCAGAACCCGGTTGTTCCGGTAGTCCATCGCCCACGCGGTACCCGGCACCTTGGGCGCCGAACTCAGCGTGGTGGCGGCCGAGTTCAGCTCGTTCATGCTGTACCGCACGACCTTCGCCTGGGCGCCCGCCTTCGTCACCTCGGCCGCAGTCTTCGCGTCGGTCACCGCGACGACCGTACGGCCGCCCGTGTCCACCCAACTGCCCGCCGTACGGGCCGAACCGAGCTTCGCCACCAGGGCGGAACCCTTGTCCGCGGGCGTCTGTGGCGCGCTGAGCGTGGCGGCGGACGTGCCGGAGGAATCGCTGGCCATGGCCGCCTGGGTGACCATGGCACCTCCCAGCAGGAGTCCGCCGACGGACGCCAACCGTGTAACTCGCCGGATGACCCGTCGTCGTGCGTGCCTCATGCATGGCTCCCGAACCCCGAACGTGCGGTGCGACACCGCGGGGCGCTCCGGTCGTTGAGTGCCCTTCCTCCATACGTGGCCCGGCGCCGTCCTGTTCACCGGACGGAGGATCGGCTTCAGCTCCTACGGCCAACAGGTGCCCTACACGGCCGAGTTGACTCCGGCGGTGCCCAGCCGGAACCCGCTGCCCCCGTCGCCCCAGACGGAATCCGTGCCGACGTACGGGCGCAGCAGTTCAGTGAGGGCCGGGTCACCGCGGCCGTTCAGCTCGTCGGAGGCGAGCTTGCGGGCGATGCCGGCGAGGAAGTCGGCCAGTTGGACCCGCGCGTCGGACCGGGCGGCGACGAGCTGTACGTCGCTCAGCGGGGCCGACTCCATGATCCAGGCGATCCGTTCCGGGGTGAGCATGTTCTGCCGGTCGTGCACCAGGCGCACGGACCGGCCCTCGGCGAGCCAGTACAGGGCCGTGCTCACGATCGCGGGGAGCAGCGGATTGAGGACGGGGAACAGCACCGGGGAGTCCCGCATCCGCTCCCGGTACGACTCCGCGCGCGACCGGGCCGCCGCGAGCCGCCCCACGATGACGCCCGCGGTCGTACCGGAGTACTCGTCGCGCAGGGCGTCGACCGTGCGGAAGAAGACGTCGGCGGGGACCGTCGCCGCCCCGTCGTTCCTGACCCGGAGCAACTGGTTGGACGCGGCGAGGAACTCCCGCCACCCCCGCTCGCCGAACGTCCGCGGTCCCTCCCGGAAGAGCGTGACCGCCTCGGTGCCCTCGCCCTCCCCGTCGAGCAGCAGGTCGACCGCGCGGTCCACGACGAAGAACGTCTTCTCGATCAGATGCACATGGGCGTTCCCGCCGCGCAGCGGTCCGGCGGGGCCGAGGAACGACTCCAGCACCGCCCGGTGCTTGTCCCGCAGCAGATGGTTCGCCTTGTACTCCTCCGCGGGCGAGCGGATCCGGCGCCGTATCTCCTGCACGTACTCGGCGGCCGTCTCCACGGGGAGCCGCACACTCGCATGGGCGAAGACGTCCGTGTTCCCGCCGGTGAGGTTCTCGCCGTCCGAGCCGGACTCGTCGCAGGCGATCTCCATGAGCGCGCCGTTCTCAGGATTCCCGGTCATCCCACATCCCCCTATCTTGTGCCTCATGACCAGCATCCCGCAGGACACGTCCGGTGAACCGAATCCCCTGCGCGCCCTCACCCTCGACCGCCTGCGCCGTCGTACGAGCATGAAGTGGCGTACCCACCCCGAGGACGTGCTGCCGGTGTGGGTGGCCGAGATGGACGTGCCGCTGGCCGAACCGGTGGTCCGCGCGGTCACGGACGCGCTCGCGCTGGGGGACACCGGTTATCCCGCCGGTACGGCCTACGCGGAGGCGTTGGGCGCGTTCGCGGAGAAGCGGTGGGGCTGGGGCGGGCTGGCCGTCGAGCGGACGCGGATCGTGCCGGACGTCATGATGGGCGTCGTCGAGATGCTCCGGCTGGTGACCGGGCCCGGTGATGCGGTGGTGGTGAATCCGCCCGTGTATCCGCCGTTCTTCCAGTTCGTGGAGCACATGGACCGGCAGGTGGTGGAGGCGCCGCTGGGGGACGACCTCCGTATCGACTTCGGTGCGCTGGAGGACGCGTTCCGGGGCGCTGTCGAGGGCGGGCGGCGGGCCGCGTATCTGCTGTGCAGCCCGCACAATCCGACCGGTACGGTGCACACCGTCGAGGAGTTGGCCGCTGTCGCCGCCCTCGCCGAACGGTACGGCGTGCGGGTCGTGGCCGACGAGATCCACGCGCCGGTCGTCGCCGCGGGCGTGACCTTCGTGCCGTATCTGAGCGTGCCGGGCGCGGAGAGCGGTCTGTCGCTGATGTCGTCGTCGAAGGCCTGGAACCTGGCCGGTCTCAAGGCCGCCCTCGCCGTCGCGGGCCCGGCCTCCGCCGCCGACCTGGCCCGCCTCCCCGAGGAGGTCGGCCACGGCCCGAGCCACGTCGGCGTCATCGCCCACACGGCCGCCCTGCGCGACGGCACGGCCTGGCTGGACGCGCTGCTGACCGGCCTCGACGACAACCGCCGTCTCCTCGCCGAACTGCTTGCCGAGCACCTGCCGGCGGTCGCCTACCGTCCCGCCGACGCCACCTACCTGGCCTGGCTCGACTGCCGGGCGCTCGGTCTTGGTGACGATCCGGCGGGGGTCTTCCTGGAGCGGGGGCGGGTGGCGCTGAGCCCCGGGATCGACTTCGGGACCGGGGGAGTTGGGCACGTGCGGCTGAATATGGCGACGTCACCGGAGGTGATCACGGAAGCGGTACGGCGGATGGCGGTGGCGCGGAGGTGAGCGGGGTGGGGGTGTTTGGGTGAGCACGGCGGTGCTGCTGGGGCGAGCCGTGTGGGCGTGTGCGGTGAGTATGGCGAGCGTGCTGGGGTGGCGGCGTGGGCGTGCCGCGTTGAGCATGCCGATGGTGCTGGGGTGAGGCGGTGGCCGTGCTGCGTTGAGCATCGGCGGTGCTGCTGGGGCGAGCCGTGTGGGCGTGTGCGGTGAGTATGGCGAGCGTGCTGGGGTGGGCCGGGTGGGCGTGCCGCGTTGAGCATGCCGATGGTGCTGGGGTGAGGCGGTGGTCGTGCTGCGTTGAGCATGGGCGGCGGTGGTGGGGTGGGCTGTGTGGGCGTGCCGCGTTGAGCATGCCGATGGTGGCGGGGTGAGGCGGTGGTCGTGCTGCGTTGAGCATGGGCGGCGGTGCTGGGGTGGGCTGTGTGGGCGTGTCGTGGTGAGTACGGCGAGGGCGCCGGAGTAAGGCGTGTGGCCGTGCCGCAGCAGGCATGCCGACGGCGTCGCGGTGAGCCGCGTGGCCGTGCTGTCATGACCACCCGACCCGGCTGCCATGATGACCCCATGCGCGTGCTGATGCCGGTCCCCGACCGTGACTTCGATGTCACCGAGGTCGCCGTGCCCTGGCGGCTGCTCACCGACGCCGGGCACGAGGTCGTCTTCGCCACCGAGCGCGCCGGGACCCGGCCCGCCGCCGACCCCCGGTTGCTGACCGGCGTTCTCTTCGGGCAGCTCGGTGCCGAGGACGAACCCAAGCGGTTCTACCAACAGCTCACCCAGGCACCGGAGTTCAGCGACACGATCGCGTGGGCGGACGTGGACGTGACCCGCTTCGACGGACTGCTGCTGCCCGGCGGACACGCGCCCGGTATGCGCCAGTACCTGGGGTCGACCGAACTGCACGCCACAGTGGGGGAGTTCTGGAAGTCGGGCCGTCCGGTCGGTGCGATCTGCCACGGCGTCCTCGTGCTGGCCCGTACCCAGCACCCGGACACCGGCCGCAGCGTGATCGCCGGACGCCGTACGACCTGTCTGCCCAAGTACATGGAACGCACTGCCTACTTGACCACCGCCTGGCGGCTGGGCCGCTACTACCGCACCTATCCGGCCTACGTGGAGGACGAGGTGCGGGCCGCCCTCGACGAACCCGGCACGCAGTTCGAGCGCGGCCCCAAGGAACTCACCCGGCGCGGCACCGCGAGCGACGACACGCACGCGTTCGTCGTGCGCGACGGCACCTATCTCTCGGCACGCTGGCCCGGGGACGCCTACCTTTTCGCCCGCGGGTATCTCGATCTCCTGCGGGCACCGGCGGGTGCTTAGACTGCCGACCATGGACGAGACCCCGCTGGACCGGCTCGGCGCGAGCCAGTACCTGCTGATCACCAGTTACCGCAAGAACGGCTCCCCGGTCGCCACGCCGGTGTGGGTCGTGCGCGACGGCGAGACACTCGGTGTCTGGACGGTCGCCGACTCCTGGAAGGTGAAGCGCATCCGGGCCCGCGCCGATGTCCTCGTCGGCCCTTGTGACCTGCGCGGCAACCCGACCGGCAACCAGGTCCCCGGCACCGCCGAGATCTGCGACGCCGAGACCACCGCCCACTACCGCAAGCTGATCACCCGCAAGTACGGCCTCACCGGGCGCATCACGCTCCTCGGCAGCCGGCTGCGCCGCGGGCTCGACGGCACCATCGGCATCCGCGTGACGCTCA
The DNA here is from genome assembly GCF_042721125.1 of Streptomyces sp. NPDC058469. NCBI lineage: Bacteria > Bacillati > Actinomycetota > Actinomycetes > Kitasatosporales > Streptomycetaceae > Streptomyces > Streptomyces sp. NPDC058469. The sequence goes on along the minus strand of NZ_JBHXME010000001.1, from coordinate 63,277 downwards.
CACCCTGAGGACGATTCCCTTGCACACCGAACCCAGGGAGCGCCCGTGGACCCCGCGCTGAACCCGGCCGACCTGCCCCTGCGGCAGGAGAGCGTCGTCTTCGCCCGGATGCGCGGTACCCAGGACCGGGTCGCCGACGCGATCACCGCGTTCGCCGGCACCATGCTCTTCGTCTACCTCCATGCGCTGTGGTTCGCCGTCTGGATCGCCCTCAACGAAGGGCTCCTCGGGCAGGCCGGGATCTTCGACCCGTATCCGTACGGGCTGCTCACGATGATCGTCAGCCTGGAGGCCATCTTCCTGTCGACCTTCGTCATGGTGAGCCAGAACCGCCAGGCGGCCCGCGAGAACGTCCGCGCCGACCTCGACTTCGAGACCAACGTCCGCTCCGAGGTGTGGTCCGCCCACATCGGCGCCGCGCTGGGCCTCGACCCCCGCGAGGTCGAACAACGCGTCCAGGAACTCCTCACCGAGAACCGCGCCAAGATGAACACCGGGACACAGAAGCCGAGTTGAGCCCATCCGGGGACCAACAGCCGCACGATGAAGGGGCCGCGGCTTCCGCGCCGCGGCCCCTTCACTTCGTACGGTGTTCCGCTACGGCTTCCGCTATGACGCGTCGAGCACCGTGCCGGTCAGTTCCGGTCCGCCGCTCTGCGGGTCGCCGTTCTCGTCCACGGCCAGGAAGCGTACGGACTCGGGCTGTTCGGTCACCTGGTCGGTGATCGTGGGCACGCTGATCTCCCCGCTGAGCTGCTCCGCCGGGACGGACGTCCAGAGGAACAGGCTCAGCACCTTGGACAGCGGGCGCTCCGGCGCGGCTTCCTCTCCGGAGTTCTCACTGAGCCACTGCGGGTCGACGTCCAGGGTGGACAACTCCGGCCCCGTGGCCACCGGTTGGACGAGGAACGCCGGGTTCAGCTCCACGTCGGCGGGCGCGGACAGTGTCACCTTCCACTTGAGGGGCTGTCCCTCGGTGACCCGGTCGGCGATCGGTGTGACGGTGAACGTGGGCATCGGGTCGTCGTTCTCGGTGGTCACCCCGCCTCGATGGGCGCCGACCACCGCGCCGTGCACCGCCTTCACGAACACGTCGTGCTGGACGCCGTAGTCGAAGCGGGTGTTGCCCTTGACCTCGACCGGTACGTCGATGGTGTTGGCGCCGGGCCGTACCGTCACCAGCCGTGACGTGTCCTGGCCGGTGGCCGGGTTGTTGACGTAGACGCGTACCTGGCCGCTGCCGTGTCCGGACACCTGGACGGGCACACGGTACGTCTTGACGCCCGAGTCCCCTTCCTTGACGGCGAGTCGGCCGATGTCGACGCGGGGAAGCGGGGCCGAGGTGACTGCGGGAGTACCGGGGCGCCAGCCCCAGGCGTCCATCAGCCAGGCCTGGCCGGAGCGCGAACGCGGGGTCAGTTCAAGGGACTTGATCCGGTGCAGGTCGAGTCCGGCGTGCGAGGCGGCGGCCAGCGGTACGCGGACCTCGCGGGCCCAGTAGGACGCGGTGCGTTCGCTGCCGGGCAGGCCGTCGACGCGGACCCGGCCGAGGGTCGCGCGGTGACCGGAGGTGTCGGTCAGGGACACGTCGAGCTGGGTGCCGGTGGTGTTGGGCGGCACGATCACGCGCAGGGCGAGGCCCTTGGCGCCGCCGAGGGAGACCGGCTTGCTCGGACGTACCGTCACCTTCGAACCGGCCGCGGACCAGCGCAGCGCGAGCGCGTGGCGGCCGGCCTCCTTCGAGGTCTCCCAGGACGCGAAGTGCGGAGAGCCGCCCTTGGTGTCGGGGCCGAGACAGGCGACGGCCGGGTCGGGATCGACCGCGGAGCACAACTTGCCGCCGGACACGGTGACTTGGCCGTCCGGCAGGAATCCGGCACCGCGGTTCGCGCCCACCGCGTGGGTGAGGACTCGCGCGGGGTCGGCCGAGGGGGCGCGGCGGCCGGAGCCGTCGAGCAGCTCGCGGGCGCGGTCGTCGCCGGCGACGAACAGCCGTGCCGCCGTGGCGATGTAGGTGGAGCCGGCCTTGTGCTGCTGGTCGGCGGTCAGCCGGGTCGCGGTGCCCGGTGAGCACACCGGGTCCCGCTGGTCGGGGTCGTTGTAGAAGTCGTCGTCCGCGGGCGCCTGGGCCTGGCCCGGCGTCCACTCGGTGTTGAAGAAGTTGTGGTCGGCACCCTCGACGTAGACCGCGCTGTGCAGGGCGGCGCCCCGGCTGACTCCGCGCGTGCCGTCGACGTACACCTCGCCCTGGAGGTCGGAGACGTCGCCGTCGCAGCCGGGCAGGATCGTCACCGACGGCACGTCGGCCACCGGGTTCTGGCCGAAGATCGTCGGGCCGATGAGAACGGTGCCGCGGATCTTCCACCGCACCGGGCCGTGATAGCCGTCCTGGGCGGTCGGCGGCGGGTAGAGGCTGTCCATCGCCGCCCGGTTGACGCCCTCGCCACCGCGGGAGTGGCCGATCAGCAGGACGCGGGAGAGGTCGGCCTGGGGCGCGTCGCGGACGACCGGCGGAGCCGTCTCCGGGTGGGCGGACCAGTCGGCCCAGTGGGCCAGGTGCTGCCGGATCAGCGACGAACGGGCCTGCGCGCCGGCGTCCTCGGCATCGGCGTCCTGCGCGTTGATGCCGTTCGCGGAGATCGACACCGTCACATAGCCCTGGGAGGCCAGGAGTTGCTGGTCGCGCAGATAACCCCGGTAGCTCGGAACCGACTTCAGGCCGGCGGGGCAGGGCCAGTCGCCGGTGATCTCCTCGGTGCCGGGCTTGTAGCAGGTGTAGTGACGGCCGTGCAGGAACAGTGCGAGCGGCCGCTTGCCGGTGGCGCCCTTCGGCGCGACCACGACGGCCTGCATCTCGATCGGCTGGGGATACCCGGGCAGACGGACCGAGTTGAGCGTGTACTCGCCGGTCGTCGTCCGGTACGTGCCCGGCTTGCCGGGATCGATCGCGCCGGCCGGGAGCGGGGCCGCGGGCTGTGCGGCGGCCTCCGAACGGCCTTTGCCGGAGGCGCTGTTGTCACCAGCGGCGTCCAACCGCCGTCCGGCGGCCAGTACTTGAAGGTCCGTCAGCTGCTTGGGTGCGATGGCGCCAAGGCCGAGCCGGAACGTCCGTCCGTCCTTCGCCGGGCTCGGCACACCGAGGAGCCGGCCCCCGGCGTGGAACTCGACGCGCGCGTCCGACATGGGCACCCGCGTGCCCGAGCGCCAGATCAACTGCTGTGCTGAACCCTTCCCCGTGATCCGCCAACCCGGCGGAAGTGTGCCGTCGTTGGCCGCCGCCGTCGCCGTGAACGGTCCGGCGTCCGACCGTGGCACCGCCTGCGCCGACCCGGACATCCCTCCCGCCACCGCGAGCACCGCCGCGGCCGTGACCCATATTCGCCGGGCACGGAACAATGTGTTCTCCTCCTCGAACTCCAGGCTCAGGCGCCCCGCCCATCACGGGAGCCTCTCGCGCCCCGGAGGACGAGAAGGGGAGCCTGTGGGTTGCCTGTGGAGGAGGATTCGGCCGATCTTCGTCGGCCGGGCTTGAACTCGGCTTCGCGCTACGGCCGTTCAGGACCGTTCGTCGACCGGTGCCCGCCGCGTCGGTCGTCGGCGGTCAGTGCCAGGCGCGGTACGGCTCGTCGAGGAGTTGGAAGACGGGCTCGCCGCGCACCGGGTCCTTGGCCGTGGACAGCCGGACGCGGTCGCCGCTGTGGATGCCGATGGGCGGGCCGATGACCCGGCCGCGCACCACGAAGCCCTCCGCCATCTCGATCAGCGACACATTGCGGGCGGCGGGGGTGTTGCGGTGCACGACCGTGGAGTGGCGGACCGTGCCGGCGCCCTCGCTGCGCTCCGTGCGCAGGTCGCCGCCCTGGCAGACCGGGCACAACAGCCGGTGGTACATGGCGGTGCCGCACCAGGTGCAGCGCTGGAAGAGGATCGTGTCCCCGTCCGCGGTGGGCGGATCGAGGACGCCCGCCGGGGAGCCGACTGCCGGACGGGTCGCGAATCCTGAGTGGTGGTACACGCTGTCAACTCCCTGCGCTCGGCCGGAATCCCGCGTGCGCGGCCGAGCCGGCACGCATGTGCGCGGCTCGCCGTGCCACCGTGCACGGCCACAGCGTATGGCACTCAGTGCCAGGCGTAAAGACACTGCGTACCCTTGGGTTCTTCCGGTTCAGTCGCGTCCGAACGCGGACTCGATCTCTTGGACGACGCGCCACATCGGAGCCCCGCGCCGGGAGACGACCACGACGACGTCCTCGGGCCGCTGCTCCTGGTGTTCGTCGGGGGGCCGCACCGGAGGGTGTCCGAAGGCGGACTGCACATATCCCAGAGCGTGGTCCACCTCGGCACCCGCGTCGCGCTGCCCGTCCGAACGCAGCCAGGAACGCAGGGCGTTGTTGTGCGCGGCGACCACGGAGGCCGCGATCACGTCCGCCTGCAAGGTGCCGTCCGGCCGCCCGGCGAAGCGCCCGCGCAGATACTCGGCGAGGGCACGTTCGTAGCGCCACACCACCGACAGCTCGTACGCGCGCAGCCCCGGCACCTTCTTGGTGAGGCGGTAACGCTGCACGGAGAACGTCGGGTTCTCGTTGTACATGCGCAGCACGAGCCGGGCCGCGTCGCAGACCCGCCGTACGGGTTCGTGCTCGTCGCCGCTGGAGGAGAGGAAGGCCGTCATGTCGGCCAGGCAGCGCTCGTGGTCGGGGAAGACCACGTCCTCCTTGGACGGGAAGTAGCGGAAGAACGACCGCCGTCCGACCCCGGCCAGCGCCACGATGTCGTCGATGGTGGTCTGTTCGTAGCCCCGCTCCAGGAACAACTGGAAGGCGGCCGCCACCAGGGCGTCCCGCATGGGCGGCTTGGAGCTCATGGACGGGAACGTAGCACCAGGCCGACACTGATGGCACTCAGTGCGCTCCCGATGGGGAACTGAGTCCCCTTGAACACCCGGGGCGACCGATGCGATCAAAACGATCGATACGATCCGCGGCATAGAGTGACCGCGACCAGTTTCACCTTCAGGGGGACCCATGCGACTGCACGTCGACCAGCGCCATGAGCGGGTGCTCGAACTCGTCCGCGAGCGCGGCAGCCTGCGGGTCGCCGAACTCGCGGCCGAACTCGGCGTCTCCGCCGTCACCTTGAGACGTGACGTGGAGGCGCTGGCCGGCCAGGGCCGGGTGCACCGGTTGCACGGCGCGGTGGTGTGGCCGGGCGGCGAGAGCACCGTCGGGGCTCGGGGGCGACAGGAGTCCGCCGAGCCGGCCGTCTCCGCCGAGGGCGTCGTGATCGGAATGATCGTGCCGACCACCGCCTCGATCTTCGCCGAGATAGTGCGTGGCGCCCGCGAGGCCGTGGGAGCGCAGGGCGGCCGACTGGTGCTCGGAGTGTCCGGATACGTCGACACGGAGGACGCCGTCCAGGCCGGACACCTCCTCGCGGGCGGCGCGAAAGGCCTGCTCGTCGCGCCCAGTTGGTCGGGCGGTGTGCCCGTCGGCGGCCAGGAACAGTGGCTCCTCGACCGGGGTGTGCCCACCGTCCTGGTCGAACGCTCCGCCCCGCCCGGCAACCCCGCGGCGGCCCTCGACCGGGTGCGCACCGACCGCGCCCACGGAGCCGCGGTCGCCGTCGGCCACTTCGCCGCCCTCGGCCACCACAGGATCACCGCGGTACTCCAGGAAGGCCCGCACGCCGCGCAGATCATCGCGGGCTACGAGTCGGCCGTACGCTCCCTCGGCCTCGACGACGCCCGGGGTGCCCCGTCCGTCCGCGAACACGGCGACTACGAGTCGAGCGTGGACTACCTCGTCGACGCGGTACGCGAGCGTGGGGTCACCGCCGCCCTCGTGCACAGCGACGAGGACGCGATCGTGCTCGTGCCCCGGCTCCAGGCCCGCGGCATCCGCGTCCCGGACGACCTGGCGCTCATCGCCTACGACGACGAGGTCGCCCCTCTCGCCGACGTCCCGCTCACCGCCGTGGCCCCGCCGAAGCGGGCGGTGGGGGAGTCGGCCGCGAACCTCCTCCTGCAACGGCTCGCCGAGCGCGGCAGCGGACGCCGGCCGGCCCCGCGTCAACACGTCGAACTCCTCCCCGAGTTGAGGATTCGCTCGTCCTGCGGAAGCAAAACGCTCGCTCACTGACCACAGGCCGACCGTTTTGATCATTCCGCGCGAACGCTCTCGACCAAGGAGAACCGGCATGCCCTCGATACCCCTCGGCCGCCCTCGCGTCCTGTACGTCACCGACCTGGCGTACCCGGCACGCGGGCGTCGCTACTGCGACGAGGACATCGACCTGACCTCCCGGCTGCGCGAGGACTTCGACCTGGCGCTGTGTCATCCGCTGGACGCGGCCGCGCTGATGGACGGCTTCGACGCGGTCGTGGTCCGCAACAGCGGGCCCGTCCTCGGGTACCGGGCGGAGTACGACGCGTTCCGCGAGCGTGCGCTCCGCACCGGAGCCCGTGTCTACAACCAGTTGTCGGGTCGCGCGGACATGGCGGGCAAGCAGTACCTCCTCGACCTGAGCGCCGCCGGGTTCCCGGTCATCCCGACCGTCGACCGCGTCGAGGACCTGGACCGGCTGCCGCGCACGGACCGCTATGTGGTCAAGCCCAAGCTCGGTGCCGACTCCATAGGCCTGGAGATCGTCCCGGCCGACCGCCTGCCCGCCCTGGCCGACGGGAGCGTCCTGGTCCAGCCGTGCGTCGACTTCTCGTACGAGGTGTCCTTCTACTTCGTCGACCACGACTTCCAGTACGCCCTCTACGCCCCGGACACCGAGAAGCGCTGGCAGCTGGAACCGTACGAACCCGTCCCGGGGGACTTGGAGTTCGCGCAACGGTTCATCGACTGGAACGGCATCGACCACGGCATCCAGCGCGTCGACGCCTGCCGCGCCCCGGACGGCCGACTGCTCCTGGTCGAGCTGGAGGACCTGAACCCGTACCTCTCCCTGGAGGCGCTCGACGACACACGGCGGGACGCCTTCGTCGCCGCGCTGAAGGCGTCCCTGCACCGGTTCGTCCGGGCGTCACCGTCCTGGTGCGAGTGAGCGCGTGCCGCGCTGAACTCCGGCGGCCGTGCGCGCGTATCTCTTCAGGGGGATGGCGGACGTCCGTGCGCGCGGAACGGAAGGAGAGCAGTGTGTCTACACCGCCCGAACCGGGATCGTCGTCCGGCGGCCCGGTCCTGGAACCCGCCCGAGTCCTGCGCCGCCGCCGCTCCGACAACCTCGCGGAGCTGCTGCGGGAGACCCGCCGGGACTCCTCCGTCTTCGAGTCCGTGCCGGTGCCCCGGCCGTTCTTCGGCTCCGAGGCCGAGACACAGGAACTGCCGCCCGTACCTGGTGAGTTGCGCCCGCTGCCGACCACCACCGGTCCCTTCGGGCCCGGTCTGCGCCGGGCCGCGATCGTGGTCGGCGTGAGCGCCGCCGCCCTGGTCGGCTTCGCCTGCGCTCTCCTCCTCCCCGGCAAGGGAGAGGCCAGCACGGGCCGGCCGATCAGCACCCCCACTCCGGTGGCGTCCGCCACGGCCACCACTGCCGCGACCGCCGACCCGGACGGCGCCGGCACCCTCCGCGAGGGCGACAGCGGTCCCCAGGTCAAGGAGCTGGAGCAACGCCTCCTGCGCATCCCCAACGTCTACGAGAACGGCTCCACCAGCGGCCAGTACGACGCGACCCTCACGGCCGCGGTCGCCCGCTTCCAGCTCTGGTACGGCATCCGGGGCGACGAGAACGGTGTGTACGGCGACGACACCCGCAAGGACCTGGAATCACGCACGGCACTCGACGACGGCCAGTAGGCGACCGGGGTTTCGAACGCGCCGCAAGGCCTGCGGAAAGTCGGTGGTGGTGGGGCCGTAGAGCCTCATCATGGACAGCGCGGCGTCGCAGGTCGGCGGTGTCGTGCCCGTTCCGAACCGAAGGCCACGCCGATGAGCGGCTCCCGAGTCCCCGGGCTGATCCTGCCCGGAGTCCTTCTGCTGGCCCTCGTCGTGGGCGCGTTCTGGTACTGGCGGCACCGCGACGACGAGTGATGCCGAGCGGTGGTGAGGTCAGCGTCCCGTGCTGTGCCCGACCAGTGCCTCGGTCACCGCACGGACGCTGCGCGCGATGTGCTGGAGCTGGAGGACCTCGGCGGCGTACAGCTTGATGGTGTGCTCGATGACCGACTCGGGCAGACCGATGCCGGGCAGGTCTGCCCGCGCGGTCTGCAGGGCGGTCCGGGCCACGCGGATCTCGTGCTGGACCTGGATCTGAGCGTGGCGGGCGAGCAGCACGGGGTGGCGGATGAACGCGGGGTAGCTCGCGTAGCGGGCCGGCACCAGCTCGCGCAGCCACTTGGCCGCCGAGCGCTCCCAGTCGTAGCTGCCGGGCGTCTTGACCTGACAGGGCCAGTCCTGGCTGATGCGCGTGGTGGTCAGTTGCATGTCATCGCTTCCCGGTGTGCGGCGTCGCGGGGGTGGGTCGACGGTGTGAGGCGGCCCCGGCCCAGGGGATGACCGAGGCCGCCTTGGGCGCTCGCGCAAGCGATGCCCGACCGAACACACCCGGCGCCGACGCGGGTAGGAGACGGCGGCTGGGAGTGCTCGTGAGAGGGCCCCGTGAAGCAGGTGTCGCCGGCGCGGCGGGTCGAGCGGAGGTGCGCATGGGCGGACCGGGCTTTCTCGGGGCGGGTGCGATCCGTGAGCAGTATTTATATATGCCGTCCGGTTTGCAAGGCGTATGAAAACATTCATGCGCGAAATGGGCATAATCGACCCAGTGTGACGTCGTATGAGGGGGGAGTGGCGGGTCAGTCCCGCATGAAGAACTGGTGCTGCTCGGCGATCTGCTCGTAGTCCTCCAGGCGGGCCTGGGTCCGCTCCGGATCGGCGTCCGTCATGGCCTGGAGCAGCGCGGAGGCCATCACACCGGGCGCGGCGTAGGAGTCGAAGACCAGGCGGGAGCCGGTGCCGGTGGCGAAGGTGACGTCGGCCTCGTCGGCCAGCGCGCCGAGGGCCAGATCGGTCACGAGGGCCACCTTGAGCCCGGCGCTGCGCGCCACCCGGAGCGTGGTGAGCGTCTCGTGCGCGTGCCGGGGCATGTCGAACGCGAGCAGCCAGGTGCCACCCGCCTCGCGTGACTGCAGGATCGCGTCGTAGGCGACGCTGCCGCCGCGGGTCACCAGCCGTACATCGGGGTGGATACGGCGCGCCGCGTACGCGAAGTACTCGGCGAGCGAGACGGAGATGCGCAGGCCGAGGACGGTCAGCGGGGTGGACGCCGACAGTTCGCGGCCGACGTCGATCAGCCGGTCGGGGTCGGCGAAGTCCCGGCGCAGGTTCTCCAGGTTCGCGATCTCGGCGTCGACCGCGGCCTGTAGTTCGTTGCTCCGGTTCTCCTCGGCCGTCGGGCCGCCCGCGAGGGTGCGCAGGGCGATCGCCTGCAGCCGCTCCCGCAACGCCGGGTAACCGCTGAACCCGACCGCCGCGGCGAACCGGGTCACCGAGGGCTGGCTGACGCCGACGCGCTCCGCGAGATCGGTGATGGAGAGGAACGCCGCCTCGGTGATGTGCTCGATCAGGTACTGGGCGATGCGCCGTTGACCCGGCGACAGCCGTGGCCCGTCGAAGAGTTCCCTGAGCTGGGAAGTCGGCGCCGCGCCGACTTCCGGGTCGGTCTTTCCCGAGGTGATCACGGATGCCTGGGCGCGTGCCTGCTGCGGCGATGGCACCGGTGCGCTTCCTTTGTCTCCCACAGCCACTGAACATAGCTCACGGAGCGTTGTGACCAGAGGGCGATCAGCGCCGGTAAATGGTGATCGAATGACCGACCTGATCGATCGGACGACTGCTCTCGATCAACTCGGCCAGTTTCCCTTGCGCTTTGTCGATCGAGGTGTCCGAAACGACCAACAGTCCGTGCACATCGTGCACCCCTGCCTTGCGTGGATCGGACGACTCGATGCCGTAGTACGACGGCACGCCACTGCCCTTGTAGACCAGCCAGATCCGCTCGCCCGCGTACCGCTCGCGCAGCCGGTCGGCCAGGCGGCCGAGGTCCTGGCCCCAGTCCACGTTGGAGTCGTGCAGCCGCAGAAAGGTCTTCGCCGGACCGCCGAACGCCTCGTTGGAGTACGGCAGATAGTAGGGGAACGTCCGCAGCGAACTGACCGCGACGAAGGCCACCAGCACCCCCGTGGACAGCGCTGCCCACCGCCACCGCAGCGCCGGCACACAGGCCGCCGCGACCGCCAGGAACATCGGCACGAAGATCGCGTACCGCGTACCGAAATCCCGCGAGCCGTCCATCGCCGCGCCCAGCAGCACGGCGGTGGGGACGAGCAGATACGGTGCCGCCGGCCGCAGCCGCCGTACCGCCACGACCGCGACGGCTCCCGCCGCCCACAGCGCGATCATGCCGAGCGGTGTCTTCACCAGCAGCGCCACCGGCAGGTAGTACCAGTGCGACCCGGTGTAGAGGTGCCCGAACAGGAAGCCCTGCCACGGGTAGTCCTCCAGACCGAACTGGATGAGCATTCCGTCCCGGAACGCCCGCGGCACCGGCATCAGACCGACCAACTGCCCGCGCAGCCCGTGGATGACGGGTACCGGTTCCGTGGACGTGAACCGCAGGTGCGGATCGACTGCGAGATACGACGCCCATACGACGGCGAGCGTCACCACGGCGACCACGGCCGCGCCCGCGGCCCCGAGCGCCAGGGCCCGCAGCCGGGCGTCGCGGTCGACCGGGCGGCGGGCGGACACCACCGACACGACGGCCAGGAGCATCAGCACCGGTACGGCGGGCAGGGCGCTCATCTTCGTCGCCACGGCGGCCCCGAGCGCCGCGCCCGCGAGCGGGACGTACAGCCGCGGTCGTCGCCTGGCCCGCCACAGCAGCCACACCGACATCAGCAGAAAGCCCGCCTCCGGCACGTCGAGTGTGGCCAGCGAGCCGTGCGCGACGACATCGGGCGAGAACGCGTACAGCGCGAGCGCGGCCAACCCCCGTGCCGGGCCCACGAGTTCACTGGCGAACGCGAACACGACCAGCCCGAAGAGCAGGGTCAGCACGATCACCGGCAGCCGCGCCCAGAACATCAGCCGCCAGGGGTCGTTGCCCGACTCGTACAGCAGATGGCGGCCCAACGTCCCTTGGTCACCTTTGTAGTTGGCGTCGAAGTGCGGGTCGGCGAGGGCGATTCCGGCGGCGATCACCAGCTTCCCGAGGGGCGGGTGCTCGGGGTTGTAGTCGAGGCTGTGCTCGCGCAGATAGACGGTGGCCGTGGCCACGTACACCGGCTCGTCGATAGTCGGTGTCTGCTGTACGGCGGTCGTGACCATCACGGCGGCCATCTGCGCGAGGAGCACCACCACGAGGAGGGGCAGCAGCCACCGCCTGCGGCGCCGCAGCCCGGCGTAGAGGTGTGCCGACCGGGAGCCGTCGGCGCGCGGCGGCGAGTCCCCGCCGTCGTCGTCGAGCGTGTCGGGGTCGAGGACCGAGTGCTGTTCGCGCGCCATCATCCGCCCTGCGGTGAGGCCGGCCGCGTGGCGGCGGGAGCGAGCCGGGGCCGGGTCATGGCCCTACTGTCGCATCGCTCCCGCCACCAGGGGCGTCACCGCTTCAGGAGTCGTACCGACAGACCTTCCGCCGTATACACCGGTACGGCCCGCAGCTTGTCCGAGTTCACCTCGACGCTGTCGAACTGGCCGCGCAGCGAGGACGCGCTCAGGACCCGCACCGTGGAGCCCGCGGCCGGCGGGTGCTCGGCGTCGAAGTGCAGGGACAGCGCGCTGCCCCTGGCGAGCGTCGCACGCCGGGTGACCTCGACGGCGGGCTGGTGACCCGAGCGCAGCGTGACCTCCAGCGTGGCGGACTGCTGGGTGTAGCTGCCGTGGATCTGGACGGACTCGGACACCCGCAGCGAACCGCCGAGCACGCTCACGTCACCGTGGCCCAGCGCGTGCGCCGAACCGGCCACCAGCGCACCGGACTTGAGCACGGTCCCGCCGGTGTACGCGTTGTGCCCGGTCAGCGTGAGCGTGCCGGTGCCCTGCTTGGTCAGACCGCCGCGGCCGTCGATGTCGTTGCGCCAGGCGTCGGCCGCGCCGAAGCCACCGGCCGCCGCGTCGAGGGCGACGACGACATCGGAGTCGAAGGAGCCGTAACCGTCCGCCGCGGCGAACAGGTTGAGGCGCCCCCACTGCTCGAAACCGTCTAGCAGGACGTACCCGGACGGCAGCGCGGTCGAGCGCAACACGTCACGTCGCTGCGCCGCGTCGAGGTACGGCAGGCGGGTCTCCAGCAGCACCTCAGCGCCCTTGGGCACGGTCAGCGGCTTGTCACGGCCGCTGCGGGTGAGTATGTAGGTGAACTTGGGCTCCACGACACGAGAGTTGGCGGTCCGGTCCGCGTACGGGTCGGTCGCGGTGGACGCCGAGTGGGCGTACGCGTACAGGGCGTCCGCCGTCGTGCCGCTCTGCGCCTCGAAGTAGGCGAGGGCCTGGGCGCGCGCCGCGGCCTTGAGCGCGGCGTTGGCCGGGTCGGCGAGCGTGGCGGCGGCCAGCGCGGTGGCCATGATGCGGCCGCCCATGACGTCGACCGTGGAGTGCATGCCGGCCATGATCCGGGTGTGGCTCAGCTCGAAGGTGCGGGTCACCAACTCCTGGAAGCGCTCCGGTACGGCGTACGCGTACGCGAGGCCCGCCAGGTGGAAGGCGTTGGTGTGACCGCTGGGGAAGCCGCCGTCGTCGACCGGGGAAGTGCTGCGCTGGCGCAGGAGTTGAGGCGCGACGACCACCTTGGAGTCGTAGACCGGGAAGCCGAGCGCGTCGGTCGTGCCGGTGTCGACGACCTCGCTCTTCTCGTTCATGCGCCAAGGACGCGGGTACTGGTAGGCGTACTTGCCCGGGTTGCCCGACGCGTAGTTGCCACGCAGGGTGTCGACCAGTTCGGCCACCTTGCCGAGCGCGGAGTCGTGCGAGCCCGCGCCGAGCGCGGCACCGGCGGGCGCGCCGGCCGGGACTGCGTCGTCGATCTTGGTAGCGGGCGTGCCGTCCGGGGCGCTGGTGATCGAAGTGACAGCCAGGGCACCCGACTTGTAAAGGTCGGCCAAGGGACCGAGGCCCGCGATCATCGCGTAGCTCTGGTGCTGGCGGTCGTAGAGGAACGCCTCCTTCGCCTGGGCCTCGGTGCGGTGGGCGGTGAGGTCGACGCAGTACCGCATGTTGGCGCGCAGGATCTCGGGGCGGAGCGGGGTGCCGGTGTTCCAGGCGGCGCCGGTCTTCCAGAGTTGGGCCATGCCGCCGAGGACCCGGACCACGGCGTTGGTCTCGGGCGTCAGGTTCGCGATGACGTTCGTCTTGTAGTCGTCCACGAACGCGAGCGGAACCGTGGTGGCCTTGGTGGCCTTGGCGTCCGCGGCGGCCAGCCAGCTGACCAGCGTGGGCGCGGCGACCACACCGGCCGAGGCGCCGAGCGAGGTCTTGAGGAAACCACGTCTGTTCACGGCGGGTCGAACGGCGTTCGTGCGCTGCCCGGCGGGTGACGGCATGGGTGAGCCTCTCCTGAGTTCTACGGCCGCGGGACCGGCGAGGTCGTGCGACCGGGCGGGATCGTGCGATCGGCTGTGGTTCGGGGTGTGCGGTGCGACGCGAGAAAGCGCATACGTCGAGTGGTGCGTACGTGCGAAGATTCGCGGCGAGCCGTGTCCCGTCGGAGGGGGTCCGGCGTCCACGACATGACCCCCGGGTGAACGGGGGCCGTGCGGTTCACAGGATCGATCGGGCCAGCGCCACCGCGCCCTCGACGGGCGGCACTTGGATGGGCCACGGCCGCGCCCCCGGCACCCGCTCGGCGAGTGCGGCGGTGAGGGCGTCGTACAGGCGGGGCTGGGCGAGGACGGTGCCGCCCGAGACCACCACGTCGTCGACGGGGACGCCGCGTTCGGCGAGCCGTACGACGAGGGCGGCGAGGGACCGGCCGGCCTCCGCTATCACCTCGTGCGCGAGGAGCGAGCCCGCGTCGGCCGCGGTGAAGACGACACGGGCGTGGCGCCCCCAGTCGGCGGAGACGTCGGAAGCGCTTTCCAACGCGGCGCCCAGCGCGGGCACTTCGGCCACACCGAACGCCTCGACGAGTCCCAGGGCGAGTTCGTCCGGAGCCTCGCCGCGATCGTGCGCGGCCCAGACGGCGCGGGCCGCCTCGCGGACGAGACCGGCGGCGCCGCCCTCGTCGCCGAGCACCGCGCCCCAGCCGCCCACTTGGAGCCGGCCGCCGTCGGCGAGCAGGCCCACCGCGACGGAACCGGTGCCGGCGACCAGGCCGACCCCCTTGTCCAACCCCGCGGCGGGGACGAGCAGTTCGGCGTCCCCCACGACCAGTGCGGGCACCCCGAGACGTTCCTCCAGCGCGGTACGGATCTCGGCGCACTGGCGGGGTGTCTCGCAGGCGTGCCCGCCCACGGCGACCGCGGACGGGCGCGCGTGTGCGGGCAGGGCCTCATGGACGATCGCGGCCAGCCAGTCGGCGGCGGTCACGGGGTCGTGCGGCCGCCAGCCGCTGCTCGCACGGATGTGGTCGGCGACGACATCCGCGCCCGCGCACGCGCGCAGATGTGTCTTGGTGCCACCCACGTCGATGCCGACCACGAGGGGCGTGAAGTCCTGCACGGAACCTCTTTCGTCGTTGCGCTGTGCTGCGACGGTTGGGCGAACCGTGTCCGGGGGAACGGCAGTTCAAGCACTAGGGAAGCCCCGGGACGGGCTTCTGACGGACCACGGCAGGCGAGTACCGTGACGTTCGTTAGGAAGTTAACTAACGAAGTAGAGTGCGTCAAGAGGCATCGCACATTCGGCCAACGGACCCCACTCCGGGCCCGTGCGGCGGGAACGCGCGACGCCAGGACATCCCATCGCCGCACCCCCTGACACCCTCCGGGGACGCGGCCTGTGAACTGGGGGAAGTGTGGAACACGTCGTGGCGCGGGCGGCTCGGCTGACCGAGAGCGCGAGCGCGGTGTTCGAGGTGCTGGCGAGAGCCGGCAGCGCGACCCGGCCGCAGCTCGCAGGCCTGGCCGGCCTGTCCAAGCCGACGGTCTCCTCCGCCGTCGTGGAACTGGAGAACGTCGGGCTCGCCGCCCACTCCGGCACCGCCTCCGGCGGCACGGGACGCAACGCCGCCGTCTACCGGCTCGGCCCGGCCGCCGGCGCCGTACTCGCCGTCGATCTCGGCCCCGCCCTCACCCGGGTGCGCGGCTGTGCCCTCGACGGCACCCTGCTGGCCGAGGCCACCGGCTCCCGGGAGGACGCCGCCGACGCGGTGCGCGAGGCCCTCGACGCGCTGCCCGTCGGCACCCCGCTGCGCACGGTCGTCGTCGCCGTCGGTGACGTCGCCGCGCGGGACCGGGCGGGCGCCGGGATGCGCCCCGCGACCGCCAAGGCCGGACCGGTGTTCGACGCCATGGCGGTCGCCCTGCCGCCGGGCGTGCCCGTCCACCTGGAGAACAACGTCAACTGCGCCGCCCTCGCCGAACTGCACGAAGGCGCCGCCCGGGGCCGCAACACCTTCGGCTATCTGCGCATCGGCGTCGGTATCGGCCTCGGCATCGTCGTCGGCGGCCATGTGCTGCGCGGCGCGAACGGCGCGGCCGGTGAGCTCGCCCGGCTGCCCTACCCCTGGGACGACGCCGTGGAGCCGCGCCGTGAGGCCCTGGAGGAGTACGTGGGCGCTCGCTCGCTGCTGCGCCGGGCCGCCGCGGCCTGGCGGGACATCGACGGGCCGTGCCCCGACACGGCGGACCAGCTCTTCGCTCTCGCCGGGCAGGGGCAGGACACCGCCTGTGCCGTGGTCGGCCGTCACGCCGCCGACGTGGGCAGACTCGCCGCCGCCGTGACCGCCGTACTGGACCCCGGACTGATCGTCCTGGGCGGCAGTACGGGCACGGACCCGCAGCTCCTGCCGGGTGTGCGGGCCGAGCTGGGGCGGCTGAGCTGGCCCACCGAGGTGGTCAGCAGCACGGTCGGTGATCTCGGCACCGTGGTGGGCGCGGCCCGGCTCGCGGTGGCCAGAGGAGTCCAAACCGTGACCGATGGTGCGGGGGCGAAGGATTGACGGCCTCCGACTTGGTCTGCCAATGTCCGGACAAGCGCTTTCTAAGTCGGTCGGGACACCGACTTGGGGTGAGTCTTCTCAGCCCGTACGCGAAGTACGGCAACCGCACGAGGGTGTGCTTGTGCGGTGACGGCCAGGACGGCCGGGGACCTCGCCCCGCGTGGATGATGCGGCCGGGCGAGGCCGCGCCCCCGGAAAGCGACCTTTCTTGCACAATGCACCCGTGCCGCCTCAGTCGGCGCCGTGCTCCGTCCCCTACGACGAAAAAGGGATCGAAGATGACCACTGTGGGTGTGCGGCGCTCCAGCCGACTCGGCCGCGGCGGCATGCGCCGCCTGGTTCCCCTCGCTGCCGCAGCCGCGGCAGGTACCTTGCTGCTCTCCGCCTGCGGGTCGGGGTCCGGCTCGGGCGGGAACGCGAAGTCCCTGACGTTCTGGATCTCCACGGTTCCGGGGCAGGACGCGGGCTGGAAGAAGCTGGTCGCGCAGTACAAGAAGGAAACCGGCGTCAACGTCAAGCTCGTCAACATCCCCTACGACGGGTACCCGACGAAGCTGCACAACGCCGCGCAGGCGAACTCCCTGCCCGACGTGGCGGACGTGCCCGCGCTGGACCCGATCTGGTCGAGCAAGCTGATCGACCTCAGCTCCATCGCCAACAACAAGAGCTACAACATCAACGCCAACTTCCTCGCCAAGGACTCGTCGGGGAAGGTGCTGGCCATCCCCTCGGACGTCACCGCGTCCGGCCTGTTCATCAACAAGACGCTGTTCAAGAAGGCCGGCGTCGCCGTTCCGGCCTCGCCCGAGAAGACCTGGACCTGGACCGAGTTCATCGCGGCGGCCAACAAGGTCCGGGCGAAGACCGGCGCCAAGTACTCCCTGACGTTCGACCAGTCGCCGTCCCGGCTCCGCGCCATGGTGTACGAGATGGGCGGGAAGTACGTCCACGCGGACTCCTCCGGCAAGTTCTCGGCGGACGCCGCGACCAAGAAGGCCGTGGAGTACTTCGTCGGACTGAACGACGACAAGGTCATGCCGAAGTCGGTGTGGACCAGCGGCGCCGACCCGTCGGCCATGTTCCAGAGCGGTGACGTGGTCGCCTACTGGTCCGGCGTATGGCAGGTTCCCGCCTTCGCGGACAGCATCAAGAAGTTCGACTGGGCGAGCGTCCCGACCCCCGCCCAGCCGGTGCAGGCCAGTGACGTCAACAGCGGCGGCATGATGGTCGGCTTCAACAACAACGGCGCCGCGGCCACCGCCGGCAAGAAGTTCATGTCCTGGGTGTACGAGCCGAAGCAGTACACCGAGCTCGTCGAGAGCTCCGGGTTCCTCCCGGTCGAGAGCGGTCTGAGCCCGAAGTACCCCTTCAAGTCCGCGGCGGCGCAGGCGGCGTTCAAGTTGTACAACGAGGAGATCCCGCTCTACGCGCCCATCTCGGGTTACTTCAACGGCGCGCAGACGAACTGGGTGCTGAAGGGCAAGAGCCTCACCACCGACCCGACCAAGACGGAGCTCGGCAAGGCGATCAACGGCCAGCAGTCGGCCGACAAGGCCCTGCAGAACATCGTGGACGGCTACAACACGGCGGTCGGCGGCTGATCGTAGGCCCCAAGGCCGGGCGGCGGGGGCGAGACGCCCGCCGCCCGGGCCCCGGGTGCCCACATGATGCCGGGCTCATGACGTGAGCCCACAGCGATCCATTCCACCAGCACGGAAGTCAGGAAGATGACAAAAAGCGCCGCGGACGTGTCCGTGAGGCCGCCCAGGAAACGACGCAGCACCTACACCCTCGCGCCGCTCGTCCTCATCACGGCCAATGTCGTGCTCTTCGCGCTGTTCTTCGTGTGGCCGGCGGTGATCGGGCTCGTCTACTCGTTCACGAACTACACGGGCGTGGGGGTGTTCCAGTTCATCGGGCTGGACAACTACCAGCACCTGTTCGGGGACTCCACCTTCTACGACGCGCTGGTCCGGACGCTGCTGTACACGGTGCTTGTCGTCCCGCTGAACTTCGTGCTCTCGCTGTTCATCGCCAACCTGGTGGTGAGCAAGCAGGCCAAGGGCGCGTCGGTGGCCCGTGTCCTCTTCTTCGTCCCGTGGCTCATCTCGCCCATCGTCGTGGGTGTCCTGTGGCGGTGGCTGTTCGGTGAGAACTTCGGGCTGATCAACTACGTCATCGAGAAGTTCGGCGGGAGCGCCGTCCCGTGGCAGTCGAACGCGGACCTGTCGCTGGGCGTCGTCGTGATGGCGGGCGCCTGGTGGGGAACGGCCTTCTCGATGCTGCTGTTCATCGCGGCGATCAAGAACGTACCGGTGTCGTACTACGAGGCGGCCTCGCTCGACGGTGCCGGCCCCTGGCGCCAGTTCATCAGCATCACGCTGCCGAGCATCGCGCCCACCTCCTTCATCGTGATCCTGCTCAACACGATCAACGCGATGAAGGAATATCCGCTGTTCGTCTCCCTCAACAACGGCGGACCGGGCACCTCGAACAACCTGCTTGTCCAGTACATCTACGAGACCGGCTTCAACCGGGGCCAGATCGGCTACGCGAGCGCCGCGTCGTTCGTGCTCATGCTCATCCTGATGGCCGTCGCGATCATCCAGCTGATCGTCAACCGGCGGGTGGAGAACCGATGACAACCACAGACACGCCGCGTCCGGCCGGCGCCGACTCCGTGCGGGCCCTCTCCAAGAAGCGGCCCGGCAACGGGAAGAGCGGTGGGCTCCGGCGCGCGGTACCCGCGACGACACTGCTGTGGGTCCTGGCCGGCCTCTACGGGCTGCCGGTCGCGTGGTTCGTCCTCAGCTCCTTCAAGCCGGCGGGAGACCTGTTCTCCCTCCCGCTGACGGTGCTTCCGCACAACCCCACCGTCTCCGGTTACACGGAGGCGTGGCGCAGCGCCAACTTCTCGCAGTACTTCATCAACACGACCATCGTGTGCGTGATCACGACGGTCCTCACCGTGGGCGTCAGCTGCTGCACCGGGTACGCGCTGGCCAAGTACGACAACAAGTGGCTGAAGTTCTTCTTCATCTGCATCCTGGCCACCACGATGCTGCCGTCCGAGGTCATGCTCGCCCCGGAGTTCCTGGTGGTCCGCAACCTGGGCCTCTACAACTCCTTCGCCGGCATCATCCTCCCGGCCGTGCTCACCGCGACCGGCTGCTTCATGTTCCGCCAGTTCTTCCTGACGGTCCCCGACGAACTCGTCGAGGCCGCGCGCATCGACGGCGCCCGTGAGCTGTCGATCTTCCTGCGGATCATGGTGCCGATCTCTCGGCCCATCATGCTGACCCTCGCGATCCTGTCCTTCCAGTGGCGGTGGAACGACTACATCTGGCCGCTGCTGATGCTGAACGACCCCAACAAGTTCACCGTGCAGATCGGCATCCAGAGCCTCGTCGGTGCGCAGAACATCAACTGGTCGGTGCTGCTCGGCGGTTCGGTCATCTCCATGATCCCGCTGATCATCATCTTCCTGGTGTTCCAGCGTTACGTCATGAGCGCCGACATCAACGCCGGACTGAAGGACTGAAGGACTGACTGTGCCCATCGCGCTCGACCACGAGTTCGTCCGCGCGGCGGCCCGTGCCGCCGACCGGTCGGCCGTCCCGCTGGCGGCCGGCCCCGACGTGGAACCCGCCGGTGTGCCGCACCGTGGTCTGGCGCGCCGGGTGAAGACCCTGATCGCGGCCTACCGTTCCCCGGACTCGGCACTGCACGGCAGCGGGCGGGCCGTCGCCGCCGCGATGACCCACCTCCGAGCCCTGCGGGCCGCGCAGACCAGCACCGGTCTCTTCGCCGGCGGCGACAACGTGCAGTCACCCCCGGACTCCGCGTTCACCGTGAACGACGTGTGCGACGCGCACGTCCTCGCCGCGGGCGCGGGTCCGGAACTGCGCGAGGTCACGGCCACGCTCGCCGAGATCGCCGGTGCCGTCTCCGGCAGTCTCCTGACCGGCGGGGTGCACACCCCGAACCACCGCTGGGAGCTGTCCGCGGCGCTGGCCCGGCTGCACCGCTCGTTCCCCGACGACCGGCTGCTCGACCGCGTCGAGGAGTGGCTCGCGGAGGGCGTCGACATCGACGCGGAGGGACTGTACTCGGAGCGGAGCGCCGTCTACGCATCCCACGTGTCCAACCCCTCGCTCCTGCTGCTGGCCGACGTCCTCGGCCGCTCCGACCTGCGGGACGCCGTCGAACGCAACCTCACCGCGACCCTGGACCTCATCCGACCGGACGGCACGGTGGAGACCGTCCACTCGCGACGGCAGGACCAGAACCACCCGTTCCCACGGGCGCCCTACCTGCCGCACTACCGGCTCCTCGCGATCCGCACAGGCCGCGGCGACTTCAGCCGAGCGGCGCGCTGGGCGGCGGCCGGCGGCATCGACGACCCCGACCTGCTCGCCGAGACGATCCTCACCCCCGACCTGTGCCGCACGCTGCCGACACCGGCGCCGGACCCCTTTCCCCGCGACCGGTACTTCACCACGGCGCGCCTCGCCTCACGTGCCTCCGCCACCGCGCACAGCGTCCTCTACGGCGGCTCCGACGTGCCCGAGCACCGGCGCGTCCGCTCGGGCCTCGCCTGCAACCCCACCTTCCTGCGCCTGTTCGCCGGTGCCGCCGTCCTCGACGCGGTCCGCCTCTCGCGGGCGTTCTTCGACCTGGGCCCGTTCCGTGCCGCCGACATGGAACAGCTCGCCGACAACCGGTACCGGCTCACCCAAACCCTCACAGCCGCCTACTACCAGCCGCTCCCGAAGGACCGGAGGCGCGACGACGGCGCCTACCGCCTGGTGGACGAGGGCCGCTTCTCCGCGGCGATGGCCTTCCCCGACCGCCCTCAGGACGAGGTCTCCCACACGACCCGGGTCGAGGTCGATCTGCGGGAGGACGGGGCCGACCTGCGGATCGACATCAGCGGCCCACCGGTGCCCTGGGCCCTCGAACTGACCTTCCGGCCGGGCGGCGAGCCGCAGGGCGCCGTACCGCTCGGCGACGGAAGCTGGTGCCTGACGACCGAGCCGTTGACCTACCGCGTCGGCGACGACGAGATCCGCGTCGAGGCCGCCGTCGAGAAGGGCGAACCGCTCGCCGGACCGGACCGGAGCGACGTACTGCGCTACGACCCGGGGCAGGACTACACCGTGGTCGGCGGCACCGACGCGACGACCGGGAACCGCGTCTACCTCGGTGGGCACGGACCGCAGACACTGAGCGTCACACTCCGCGCCCGCCGCCCCGCACCCGTCTCCTGACCCCGACGACCCACACCATGGCCACCTCAGGCATGAAGGGCTGAACCACCCGTGCACCTCCTCCACCAGCGCGGCCCGCTGCACGACCTCCCGGACACCCAGGAGGCCTACGACGCGGTCCTCGCCGACGTCGTCGAGCAGGCCCTGCGCCGCATCACGCCGGACGGCAACCTCGAACACCCCGACTGCTACGACGACATCGGGGACACCTCGCTCGGGATCACGTCCCTGTTGGCTTTCGCATGGCAGCGCGGCAAGGACGCGCGGCTGCCGGAGGCGGTGCGGCGCAGCCTCGCGTTCCACCTCCGGGAGCGCGTCTACACCGAGGACAACCCCGGTTACCCGAACCTGAAGATCCGCAACTCCGGCCTGCCGTACGCCCGTTACGTCCTGGAAGCGGGCGCGCACCCCATCGGCGACTGGCCGAGCACGGCGTGGGCGCTGCTCCAGGCGGTCAACATCCTCGACGCGACGGACGGACTCGTCGACGACGAACAGCGCACCGCGCTGGTCGAGTTGGCGCACGGCTACTGGCGCTGGCTCACCGAGGCGACCTTCTTCAACCCGCAGGAAGCCGGCAACCAGGCCATCGGATGCGTCGTCGGCGGCCTGATGCTGGCCCGCCATCTCCCTCCGGAAGAAGGAGAGTTGGTCCGCACGCGCGCGCTCAGTGTGTACGGCGACGAGATCCGTGCCCACCGCGTGAGCGACCGCGGCGCCCTCCTCCCGCCCGAGCACGGCGGCGCGTACGACAACAACTACGGCCCGATCTCCCTGTCGTTCCTCGCGCAGGCCCACATCGTCAGCGGCGAGGACGTCTTCGCCGAGGACGGGGAGGCGCTGGCCCGCTACATCGACGCCCGCCTCACCAGCGGCGGCTTCGACAACGGCGGTCCGCGCTACAGCGAACAGCACTCCGGCTTCGAATCGGTCCTCGGCCTGCGCTACTTCGGCAGCCGTATCGGCTCCGACATCGGCCGCTACCGGGGCGACAGCCGCTGGGGCCGGCACGCGGTCAAGCCGGACGGCGGGGTCGACGGGCACTTCGCGTGGATGCTGGTCTGGCAGGTCCAGGACACCACGCGCTGGCACCGGACACCGTCGACGGAGGCGGCCCGCCACCAACTGCGCGCGGGAACCGTCTCGGTGGCCTTCGACAGCAAGATGACCCCGTCACTGGTCGAGGCGGACGGGACGTACTACCTGCCCGCGGCAGTGAACCGCCAGCACGGCTTCGGCCCGGTGCTCGACGGTTTCCTGCTGTGCCGCCCAATGGGCGAGGTACGGGCCCGCGACCTCCAAGTCGGCGGACTGACGGCCAAGTTGGTCACCAAGCCGGTCGTCGGCCGTGACCACGTCCTGCGGCACATCCAGTCCCTGTACGTCACCGACGGCACGCGTCTCTGGATGACGGTGGCCGTCGAACGCCTTGACGGAGCACCGTACTTGCTGGCCGGGTTGCCTTATGCGGCGGACGACGGAGACCGGGTGCGCAGGACGGCGGACGGTGACGTCACCTCCGCGGGTGCCCTGCGCCTCACCCACCCGACCGACCAGGGCGTCGACCACTTCGACGCCCGTTCCGAACTCACGCAGCAACAGGCGGCGTTCGCGCTCGCAGCCGACCCGCGCGGCTACGGCAACCCGGACGAGGGCTGGTTCCACCTGGTCAGCTCCACAGCGCTGGAGGCCGACCCGGCACCGGGTGCGCCGGAGAACCTGCACGTGTTCGCCGTACGGTACGGACCCGGAGAAGGGCAGTTCACGCCCGTATTCGAGACCGGAGAGGACGGCCTGACCGTGCGTACGGAGGCGTTCACCGCGGTGATCGGGGACGCGACGGGCGACGCCCACGGGGAACCCGGGCTGACGCTGCGCGCCTGAGAACTGGAACGGGTGAACACCGGGGCACGGCCCGGGTGTTCACCCGTTGCGCACGCCGTACGGCGCGGGCAGCGCGGACGCGGGCACCACCAGATCCGCTCGCCCACGCGTCGTGGCGACAAGGTCGGCGTTGTGCTGGTCGGTGCCCAACACCCAGGCCACGGCGGTCTCGTGGTCCTTGCCGAACTCCTCGTGCCGGGCGACGAGTCGGCGGACGCGTTCGTCCTCGTCGACCTCGCAGAACCACACCTCGTCCAGGCACGGTCCTACCCGCGCCCATGAACCCGCCTTCAGCAGCAGGTAGTTGCCCTCCGTCACCACCAGCCGGGCCGTGGGCAGCACCGGGATCGCGCCGGCGATGGCCTGCTCCAGCACCCGCTCGAAGCCCGGCGCGTACACCACCTCGTCGGTCTCCTCGCGCAACCGCCGTAGCAGCGCCGCGTAACCGGCCGCGTCGAAGGTGTCGGGGGCGCCCTTGCGAGCGCGGCGGCCGAGGCGGTCCAGTTCGACGTCGGCGAGATGGAAGCCGTCCATGGGGACGTGGGCGACCCACGGTTCCCCGGCGCTGTTCAACGTCCGCACCAAGTGCTCGGCGAGGGTCGTCTTGCCCGCGCCCGGGCTGCCGGCGATACCGAGGACGGCACGTCGGCCGGGGGCGGCGAGAGCGGTGGCACGGGTGAGGAGGTCGTCGAAAGTCAGCGGCACACGGAGAGTGTGCCATCCGTCTCGGTTGCCCGGCCGGGGCGATGATGTGCGGAAGATCGGGGAGTCGAGTCAGCAGAGAGACCATGGAGTGGGGGACAGGAACAGGAGCCGACGCCATGTCCGACGACGCGACACAGATCCGCACCCTCATCACCGGCTGGGCCGAGGCCGTCCACCGCGGCGACCTCGACCGCGTCATGGCGGACCACACCGAGGACCTCGTCATGTACGACGTCCCGCCGCCGCACGCCGGCATCCACGGCCTCGCCGCCTACCGCGCCACCTGGCCGCCGTTCTTCGACTGGCAGGCCCAGGGCGCCTGCTTCGACATCGACTCCCTCGACATCACGGCCGGCACGGATGTCGCCTACGCCCATGCCCTGCTCCGGTGTGGCACCCCCGAGGAGTTCGCCGAACACCCCACCCTCCGCCTACGGCTCACCTTCGGCCTGCGCAAGGAGCGCGGCCGGTGGCTGGTCGCGCACGAACACCACTCGTTCCCGCACGACTGACCCGCCGTTTAGGACGCTTTGCCGATCAGTTCGTCGGCGACCCAGTGCGCGACGTCGGCGGGGTAGGGCGCCGCGAGTCCGAGCACGATGTGGTGGAAGCCCGCGTCGAGCGCCTCGCGGATCGCGGCTCGGGTGGCCTCGGGACGGTCGTAGGAGACGGAGAGGTGGATGGAGCGGGTGATCGCGGCGGGGTCGCGGCCGATCTCGGCGCAGTAGCGGTCGAGGAGTGCGCTGCGGTTGATGGCGTCCTCGATGTCGCCGCCGGGGATGTTCCACAGGTCGGCGTGCTCGGCGACCACGCGCAGTGTCGCGGCCGAGCGTCCGCCGATGAGGATCGGCGGGTGGGGGCGCTGGACGGGCTTGGGGTTGCCGAACGCTCCGGTGAGGTGGTGGTGGGTGCCGTGGAAGTCGAACGGTTTGTCCTCGGTCCACAGCCGCCGGATCACCGTGCAGGCCTCGGCCAGGCCGGCCACGGCGTGCGCGGAGTCGTGGAAGGGGAGGCCGTGCGCCTCGTACTCCCGCCTGGCCAGGGGGTGGTCGGGGCGTGAGCCGACGCCGATGCCGAAGTCGAGCCGTCCGCCGGAGACGACGTCGACGGTCGTGGCGATCTTGGCCAGCAGCGCGGGCGGCCGGAAGCGGTTGCTCGTCACCATCACGCCGAGCCGCAGTCGCCGGGTCTGCGCGGCGAGGGCGGAGAGCAGCGTCCAGCCCTCGAAGGCCGGTCCGTCCGGGTCGCCGCCGATCGGCATGAGGTGGTCGAACAGCCAGGCGTGCTCGATCTCCGGGACGGTGTCCGCCTCGCGCCAGACGCGCAGGAGGTCGTGGTAGCCGACCTGCATGGGGGCGGTCATGATTCCGAAGCTGGGGCGGGGTGTGTCGGGCATGGTGTCGTCCGTTCTTCGACAAGGTGCGATGGCAGGAGTGGCCCGGCGCAGGCGCGCGTGGCTTGGTCGTCCGGCCTCTGCTCTGGCATCATGGGCAAGCGGAACCTTGTTCCGGAAACGATACGGAACGTGGTTCCGGTTTGGCAAGTCGTGAGGGTGAAGGAGTTGCGCGGTGAGTGAGAACGGCGCGGATGCGGGACGCGTAGCCCGGCCCGAGAAGGGGGACGGTCAGGCCGGGAAGGTTGAGAAGGCGGACGGCCAGTCCAAGCGCGCCGACGCCCGGCGCAACAAGGAGACCCTCCTCGACGCCGCCGCCAAGGTCTTCGTCGCGTCGGGTGTCGACGCGCCTGTGCGTGACATCGCGCGCGAGGCCGGTGTGGGACTCGGCACGATCTACCGGCACTTCCCGACGCGGGCGGATCTCGTCATCGCCGTCTACCGCCACCAGGTCGAGGCCTGCGCCGAAGCCGGTCCGGCGCTGCTGGCGAGCAGTGCCACGCCGTACGCCGCGCTGCGGGAGTGGATCGATCTCTTCGTCGACTTCCTGGTCACCAAGCACGGACTCGCCGCGGTGCTGCGGTCGGACACCGCCGGCTTCGAGGCCCTGCACGGCTACTTCCTCGACCGCCTGCTGCCCGTGTGTACCGAGTTGTTCGACGCGGCGGCCGCTGCCGGTGAGGTCCGGTCCGACCTGACCGCCTACGAGGTCATGCGCGGCGTCGGCAATCTCTGCGTCGGCGCGGAGGGCGACGACCGCTACGACGCGCTCCGCCTCGTCGACGTCCTCATCGCGGGCCTGCGTCTGCCGCGCTGACGGAGGCGCCGGTCTCGTTCATGCGCGGGTGGCCGGAGTGTCATCTCCGGGTCATCCGGCGCTGAGACGTTCGCCCTCAGCCGCAGGTGTTCCCGCTCGGTCGCGTCGGCGGGGCGGGTCTCCACGGTGACGATCCGGCCGCCGGGTTCCTCGCCCGTCGAGCGTGCCCAGCGGGTGAAGCTGAGGAGTTCGCCGAAGCCCTGCGGGCGGGGCGTGCCGATCACGACCCGTCGGGTGCCGCGCCGTGAGGCGATCAGTCCCTCGGTGCGCAGGAGGGCCATCGCCTGGCGGACCGTGCCACGGGAGACGCCGTACTGTTCGGCGAGATCACCCTCGGCGGGCAGCCGTCCGCCGGAGCCGTAGCGGCCCTCGCCGATCTCCCGGCCGAGGTCGGCCGGAACCTTGCGGTACATCGCCGGGGGTTTCCCGGTCCCGGCCGGGCCGTCCGTCACCGCGTGGGTCTCCGTCCTGAGCGCGTCCGCCCCGCAGCCGTCAGTCGTCGCTCTCGGCGTTCTTCTTGTTCTTGATCCGCTCGGCTTCCTTGCGGACGTCGGCCTGGGTGGCGCGCTCCTTCTCCAGCCACTCGGGGCCGTCCTTCTTCAGCGCCTCGATCTGCTCGGTGGTGAGGGGCTCGGTGACCCCGCCGCGGGCGAGACCGGCGATGGACACGCCGAGCCTGGCCGCGACGACCGGGCGCGGGTGCGGGCCGTTGGCGCGCAGGTCGCGCAGCCACTCGGGCGGGTTGGCCTGCAGTTCGTTCAGCTCGGCGCGGGAGACCTCGGCCTTCTGGAACTCGGCGGGGGTGGCCTCTAGGTACACACCCAGCTTCTTCGCCGCCGTGGCGGGCTTCATGGTCTGGGTGGTCTGGTGCGACTTCATACCGTCAAGAGTATCGACCGTGTTCGAGACCTCCGACCACGCCGGGTAACCTTGCGGGGTGACAGGCTCGGAAGCATCCCCCACGTTCCGGCTCGCGTACGTCCCCGGGGTGACGCCCGCCAAGTGGGTGCGGATCTGGAACGAGCGCCGGTCCGACGTCCCCCTGACCCTCGTACCGGTACCGGCCGCCGAGGTGTCCGATGTGTTGCGGCGCGGCGAGGCCGACGCCGGACTCGTACGGCTGCCGGTCGACCGTGAGGTCTTCAGCGCGATCGCCCTCTACACAGAGGCGACCGTGGTCGTGGCCCCCAAGGATCACGTCGTGACGGCGGTCGAAGAGGTGTCCCTCGACGAACTCGCCGACGAGGTGGTCCTCCACCCCCTCGACGACGTCCTCGACTGGGAACAGCCGCCGGGGGAGCCCGCGTTCGAGCGTCCGGCCACCACCGAGGACGCCGTCGAACACGTGGCGTCGGGCATCGGCATCCTCTACGTCCCCCAGTCCCTGGCCCGGCTGCACCACCGCAAGGACCTCACCTACCGGACTGTCGTGGACGCTCCGCAGTCGGACGTCGCCCTGTCCTGGCCGGAGGACACGACCACCGAGCTGGTCGAGGACTTCATCGGCATCGTCCGTGGTCGTACGGTCAACAGCACCCGGGGCCGCACCCCGACGCCCCCTCAGCCGAAGACGAAGGCGAAGCGGACCGAAACCCCCGCGCGCCGCAAGCCCGCCGCCGGAAAGGCGACCGGCAAGACCGGCAAGAACCCCCGCGGCTCCACCGGCGGCGCCAAGGGAACCAAGCGCGGCAAGCCCCGAGGCCGCTGACAGCCGACGCGGTCCGCTCAGACCGACTTCGCTGTCGAACCCCGCACCACGAGACACGGCGGCAGCACGACCTCACCGGTCGCCGTCCGCCCCTCCGACAGTGGCAACGGGGTGCAGACGTCGAACCTCATCCCGCGCCCCCGGCCAGCAGGTCGCGCAGGGCCCTCTCCTCCTCGGGACGCAGACCGCACACGAACTGCTGCAGTGCGGCGATCGGATCCGGCCCCCGGTCCAGCGCCTCGCGCATCGCCTCGGCGGTCAACTCGGCCGCGTTCTTCGCCGGCCTGTAGCAGCCGCGCCGTCCGTCCGCGTCCCGCAGGACGAGCCCCTTGTCGTAGAGTCGCTTGAGGATCGTGTGCACGGTGTTGTAGGCGAGACGGCCGTCGATCTCGGCCTGGATCTCGGCCGGCGTCAGGGGGCGGTCGCTCGCCCACAACGAGGCGAGGACCTCGCTCTCCAGCTCACCGGCGCTGCGCCGCTCCGCCCGGACCTGCGGGTCTCTGCCAGCCATGGCGCTCACCTTACAGCGTGTAGGGCCGTCAGTCGCTTGGCTGAATTTCAGGCCACGGCCACGCCTGTCACGCGGTAGTTTGTCCATGTTTTCCCTGGCTCCCGTATTCCGAACTACAGGCTGTAGGGTGCTGGAAACCCTACAAACTGTAGGGGGATGGGTGGGTAATGTCCGGCAGCGCGTACGCCACACTCGCCGGGACGCGACGGCTCGGACCGCCGACCGCGTCCCGCCGCTCTGAGTACCCGCTCGCCGCGGTGGCGGCGGTCTTCACCCTGGCCCAACTGGTCCTCGTGCGACCCGGGTTGGGCCTCGGCTGGGACGAGACCGTCTACGTCAGCCAGATCAGCGCGCACGCCCCCGCCGCCTTCTTCAGCGCACCCCGGGCCCGAGGCATCTCCCTCCTCGTCGCCCCCATCACCTCCTGGTCCTCGTCCACCCCCCTCCTCCGCGTCTACCTCGCCGCCCTCTCCGGCCTGGCCCTGTTCCTCGCACTGCGCGTCTGGCGCGGCCTGTTCCCCGTCCGCGTCCTCGCCCTGGCAGGCGCCCTGTTCGCCTCCCTTTGGGTGACGCTCTTCTACGGCCCACAGGCCATGCCCAACTACTGGGTCGCCGTGGGCGCCCTCGCCGCGGCGGGCTGCTGCCTGCGCGCCCGGACCGACCGCTCCGACCGGGCCGCGCTGTGGGGACTGGCGGCGAGCGCGTCCCTGATGGCGTGGATGCGCCCGACGGACGCGGTCTGGGTGACGCTGCCGCTGCTGGCACTCCTCGTCGCCGTCCGCCGCCGGCGCCTGGTCGTCGCGCTCCTCGCCGGGCTCGCGTCCGGCGCCGTGGAATGGGTGATCGAGGCGTACGTCAGTTACGGCGGCCTGACCCAGCGGCTGAACGCGGCCTCGGCCATCGAGGGCGGACTGGGCTGGAACGTCGCGGTCGTCGACCAACTGCGCAGCCTGGGCGGACGCGCCCTGTGCCGCCCGTGCACGGGGGCGATGCCCAACCCGGCGGTCGACGTCTGGTGGCTCGTGCTCCCCGTGATCGCCGTCGTCGGACTGGTCGTAGCGATCCGCGCACGGCGCACGGCGGCCACCCTCGTCCCGCTGGCCTGCGCCGCCACCGCCGCCTTCCCGTACCTGTTCATGATCGGATACGCGGCGCCACGCTTCCTGCTGCCCGCCTACGCGCTGGTGTCGATCCCGGTGGCCGACGCGCTGATCCACCTGGTCACCAGACCGACCGGAGCATGGCGGCGGGTGGCCGTGACCCTGCTCGCGGCGGGGCTCGCCGGGCATCTGGCGGTCCAACTCGCCGTCCTGGAACGGACGGTGAGCCGTACGAGCACCCAGCACCGCGACTGGTCCCGCACCGCCGCCGAACTCCACCGCCTCGGCGTACGCAAGCCGTGCCTGCTCACCGGCCAGGACGCCATCCCGATCGCCTTCTACACGGGCTGCGCCTCCGCCGCGACCGGGGGTCACAACGCCAACAGCACCCGGACGACCCTCGACCGGACCGCCCGCCGTATGCCCGTCGCCAACGTCACGCCGGTCGGTAGTCGCCCACCCGCCTACGCCCACGACTGGCCCGCCCACCGCTACGGCGCGCTGGACCTCCGCGTCGCCCCGAGGACGGAGAGGGGCGGAGGCCGATGACGGCACCGCCCGCCCCCACCGCAACGACCACCACCACCATCCGCCGCCGACGGGCCTACTGGCAGACCGCGCTGACGGTCGCTGTCCTGGTCGCCGTCGTCTGTCTGGTGCGGGGGCACTGGCCCGTGCTCGCGAGCGGGGCCGGGCGGCTTGCCGTCGCCGATCAGGGGTGGTTGCTGGTGGCCGGGACGGCCGCCCTCGGGACGTGGGTGTCCTCGGCGCTCGCTCAGCAGGGTGCCGTGCCCCAACGGCTGCCCGGTGGACGGCTGGTGGCCTCGCAGCTCGCCGCGTCCGCCGCCAACCATGTGCTGCCCGCCGGGCTCGGCGCCGGTGCCGTCAATCTGCGGTTCCTGATGCGCTGTGGGCTGCCGGTCGGCCGCTCGGCCAGTGCTCTCGCCGTCAAGGCGACCGCCGGGGTGGTCGTCCGGGTCGTGCTCATCGGCGTTCTCGCCACCGTCTGTCCGGGTGTGCTGCGTGTCCCGCACGTCTCCGTGGGCGTGGTGGGTGTCGTCCTCGCGGTCGTCGTGCTCGTGACCGTGTTGCTCAACTGCCCGTTGTGGCCCCGGTGTCGGCGGGCTCTCGGCACGGTACTGACCGACATCCGCGCCGTGCACGCCCGGCCGAACCGGGCGGCTGCCCTGTGGGGCGGCTCGCTGGCCTTCGCCGCGCTGAACTGCCTGGTGCTTGTCTGTGTCACCCAGGCCGTCGAACTGCCGCTGTCCCCGGCCCGGGTGGCCCTGCTGTACCTCGCCGCCAGCAGCGCCGCCGCTCTGCTGCCCACGCCGGGTGGCATCGGTTCACTCGACGCGGCCCTGGTCTTCGCCCTCACCGCCTCGGGAACCACGGCGTCGGCCGCCGCTTCCGTCGTCCTCGGCTACCGGCTGCTCACCATGTGGCTGCCGCTGGTCCCCGGCCTGTTGGTGCTCGGGGTCCTGGTCCGGCGCAAAGCACTCTGACCCCAACTGCGTTTCCCGCCCGGCCGGTTCAGGTAGTAGTCCGAGTATTGGCCCGCGGGCGAGGGGGAGTTGCATGGCGGAGAACGAGAACAGTGGTGGCCGGTTGGCGGACGAGTTCTTCACTCCCGGGACCTCGTCCTTCACCGAGTTCCTGACGGCACACCGGCCCGCACTGCTGCCCACGCGCCGTCCCTTCCCGGCGGGCGTCCGCGCCGCCGCCGACCAATTCCCGCACGGCACCACGGTGTTGGCCCTCTCCTACCGCGACGGCGTGCTGATCGCCGGCGACCGCAGGGCCACCATGGGCAACGTCATCGCACAGCGCGACTTGGAGAAGGTGCACCCCGCGGACGACTACACCGCGGTCGCCTTCGCCGGCACGGTCGGGCTCGCCGTGGACATGGTGAGGCTGTACCAGGTCGAGCTGACGCACTTCGAGAAGATCGAGGGCATCCCGATGACCCTCAACGCGAAGGCCACCCGTCTCGCCGGCCTGATCCGGCAGAACCTCGGCCAGGCCATGCAGGGCCTCGCCGTCGTACCGCTCCTCGTCGGCTACGACCCCGCAGCCCCCGAAGGCGCGAAGGGCCGTATCTTCACCTTCGACGTCGTGGGCGGCACCTACGAGAAGCCGGACTTCCACGCCGAGGGCTCCGGCTCCCCGTATGCCAGGGGCGCCCTCAAGAAGCTGTTCCACCAGGGTATGTCCCGGCGCGACGCGGCTCTGGCCGCACTGCAGGCCCTCTACGACGCGGCCGACGACGACTCGGCCACCGGCGGCCCGGACATCAACCGCCGTATCTTCCCCATCGTTTCGGTCATCACCGAGGACGGTTTCGATCGGCTGCCAGAGCCGGAGACCGAGGCCCTGACCCGCGAGATGGTCGAGCAACGCCACAACCACCCGGACGGTCCGACCGTCGCGCCGTAGGCGACATGGTCCGGGTGACCGCGGTGCCGGTCATCAAGTCCGGCTTGACGCCCGAGGCGAGCTTGGTCGGGACGTTCGACTCGTACGGGTCCGGTATGACCTCGGTGTTGACCTTGGCCCCGGTGGCCTTCTCGAACGCCTCGATGGCCTGCTTGGGCTCCGAGACGCTGTTCTGTGCGACCCACATGGCGAGGCTGACGCCCTTGAGGGACGCGGTCGGGCTGACCGAACCCTCGGGCGCTGCGGTCGTGGCGCCACCGGTGCTGTCACTGCACGCGGTCGCGGTCAGCCCGAGGAGACAGGCGGTGGGAGGGACGGAGACGGCTCTTCTCATGGCGGATCTTGTTCGTACGCGGAAGGGAGGCGGGGCGGGCTTGCGGAGTTGGGCGATGACTGCGGGGAGGGCGGCTGACGGGTACGGCGAGCCCGGGCAGGGCGGACGTGACGGATACGACGAGGCCGGACGTCCGATCCGGCTCACACGTCCCGTGGGCCCGAGCTCTCCCGGAGGATGAGGGTGGGTTCGGCCGGTACCGGCGCGGGTTCCAGCCGATCGGTGTCGAGTTGGGCGCGCAGCAGCCCGAACGCGGCGCGGCCCAGCCCGTGGAAGTCCATGCGGACGGTGGTCAGGGACGGGGTGACGAAAGCGGAGTGCGGGGCGTCGTCGAAACCGATGACGCTGATGTCCTCCGGGACGCGCCGGCCCGCGTGGTGCAGGGCCCGCAGCACACCCAGCGCCAGGTCGTCGTTGCCGCACAGGATCGCGGTGACGTCCTTGTTCCGGGCGAGCTTCTTCCCGGCCTCGTAGCCGGCCTCGGCGTCCCAGCCCTTGCCGGACGGCGGAGGCGGGGTGATGCCGGCCGCTTCCAGTGCCTGACGCCAGCCCTCGGCGCGGGGGCCCGCCAGGCGCCGGGTTCCGGTCGAGGCGGGGATGGCGACGTGGTGGACGTTCGCGTGCCCGAGCGACAGCAGGTGCTCGGTGGCGGCACGGGCCGCCTCGCGGTCGTCGGCCCACACCGCCGGACGGCTGGGTGTCCGGCCCAGCGGTGGCGCTTCCACCAGCGCCGCGCACGGCACATGCGCCGGTACGCGATCCAGGGCGGCGGCACCGATGCGGTCGTAGCCGATGACCACCACGCCACCACCGGTGTCGGCGGCAGCGGCGATCGTACGGTCCAGATCGTCCTCGGGGGTCACCACCCGCACACCGAGCGCGTATCCGGCGGCGCGGGACGCCTCTTCAAGACCTTGCAGGGTGGCCGCATAGCCGTAGAGGACGGTGTTCGACGTGATGACCGTGACCGATCGGGTGACCCCGCTGGCGAGGGCGAACGCGGTGGCGTTGCGCCGGAAGCCCAGGGTCTGGATGGCGGCGTCGACGCGCTTTCGGGTCTCCTCCTTGACGTTCGGGTGGCCGTTGATGACCCGCGAAACGGTCTGGTAGGAGACGCCTGCGGCAGCCGCGACGTCGCGGATACTGGCGGCTTTCCGCGGTCCCTGAGGGGGGTCGCCGTGGCCGCCGGAGCTTGTGTGACCGGTCACATCCATGCGAGGATTGTGAGCGGTCACAACGTGGGCGTCAAGAGACCGCAACTGGGGATCCACCTTTCGAACACACTGGCAGGAGCGGCGAGTTCCCTCCCGCCGAGCGAGAAGCCCCAGCTCGGCGCCTGAACGAGAGCCGCAGGACCGAACCGTCCCAGAAGGGGAAAGCGCGTTGACCAGTGTCGTAGGAACAGTCGAGAGGTCCCGAATCTGGTCGCATCCGGTGCTCGGGCTGCACGCCGTCGTCGATGCCGCCGGAGCGGTCCGGCTGGGAGCGCCCGATCAGGACTGGGCCCGTCTGGTGCCTCTCGTCGAGGTCACCGCCACGGGGCACGGGCGCATGTGGTCGGGGGAGCGGTTCATCGAGACGGCCATCGGCGACCGTCTGACCTACCGCGATCACGAGACCGTGCGGGACGGAAGCGTGGACCGTACGACGATCCGGCTCACGGACCCCGTGACCGGGCTGCTCGCCCAGGTCACCCTGGAGGCGGGCGTCGACGCGGGCTTCCTGCGTGCGCGGGTACGGCTGGTCAACGAGGGTGCCGAGCCGCTCCGGTTGGAGAGCGTGACGACGCTGACCCTCGGCGGTATCACCTCCTCCGTTGCCGAATCCCCTGTCGCCGAAGACGGTCTCGACGGGCTGACCCTGCACTGGGCGGACAACGACTGGCTCGCCGAATGCCGTTGGCGCCAGGCCGAACTCCGCGACGAGGTCGTGCAGTTGAGCCGGTTCGCCCACGGGCGCGAGGGGCGCGGCTGCTTCGAGCGCTACTCGCAAGGGAGTTGGTCCACCGGCCGGCACCTCCCGGTCGCCGCCCTCACCGACCGGGAGGGCAACGCCTGGCTGTGGCAGATCGAGTCCAGCGCGGGCTGGCGCTTCGAGACCGGCGAACGCGAAGGCGCGGCCTACATCGCCCTGTTCGGGCCCGACGACGCCCATCACCAGTGGCACCAACTCCTCGCCCACGGCGAGGAGTTCAACACCGTCCCCGCTGTCCTCGTCCGCACGGAGACCGGCGGCCTGGACGCGGCCTTCGGGACCCTTACGGACTACCGCCGGGGCATCCGCCGCGACCACCCCGATCACCGCGCCCTCCCGGTGATCTACAACGACTACATGAACACCCTGAACGGCGACCCCACCACCGAACGGCTCCTGCCGCTCATCGAGGCGGCGGCGACCGCCGGCGCCGAGGTCTTCGTTATCGACGCGGGCTGGTACGACGACGACGCCCAGGGCTGGTGGGACTCCGTCGGTGCGTGGGAGCCCGCGCCCAACCGTTTCCCGGGCGGCATACAGGAGGTCCTGGACGCCATCACGAAGCGCGGCATGACTCCGGGCCTCTGGCTCGAACCCGAAGTCGTGGGCGTACGCAGCCCGTTGGCCCAGACCCTGCCTCCCGAGGCGTTCTTCCGTCGCGGCGGACTGCGCGTCACGGAACACGGCCGGCACCACTTGGACCTGCGCCACCCGGCCGCCCGCGCGCATCTCGACGAGGTGGTGGACCGGCTGGTCGGCGAGTGGGGCGTCGGCTATCTGAAGTTCGACTACAACATCAACATCGGCCCGGGGACGGAGAACGGGACCGAGAGCGCGGGCGCCGGACTGCTCGGGCACCACCGCGCCCACCTCGACTGGATGGCCGGACTCCTCGACCGCCATCCCCAACTCGTCTTGGAGAACTGCGGATCGGGCGGCCTCCGCATGGACTACGCCCAACTGGCCGTCGCCCAGCTCCAGTCCACCAGCGACCAGCAGGACCCGCTGCGCTACCCGCCCATCACCGCGGCGGCAGCCACCGCCGCGACACCCGAACAGGCCGCGGTGTGGGCGTACCCCCAGCCGGACCAGACCCTCGACGAGATCGCCTTCACCCTCACCGGCCCGCTCCTCGGCCGTATCCATCTCTCCGGCTTCCTCAACCTCATGAACGACGAGCAGTTCGACCTCGTCCGCTCGGCGGTCTCCGTCTACAAGGAGGTCCGGGGGGAGATCGGTACGGCGCATCCGTTCTGGCCGCTGGGGCTTCCCGGGTGGGAGGACGGGTGGATCGCGCATGGGCTGCGGGGGGCGGACGCCACGTACGTGATGGCGTGGAGACGGGAGTCGGGCGACGGAACCGGCGGTACTTTCACGGTTCCTCATCTGCGCGGGGCACATGTCCAAGCCGGGGTGCTGTATCCGGCGAGCGCGGATGCCGGCGCGGAATGGGACGCGGCGGAGGGGCAGTTGACGGTGTCCCTGCCTCGGGCCAATACGGCGGTTCTTCTTCGGTTGAGCGGCGGCTGAGCCGCGCACACGAGCACAGGAGTACCGGAGCCCTTCCTTCCGTCGGGTGGGAGGGCTCCGGGTCGTCGTTGCACAGTTGATCCACCGGTGATCGTCATGAGACAGAATCTGTTCACGTTCCGTCAGAAATATGCCGTCACCTGGCAATGCCGGGCTACAGGCGCTTCGTTCGCGTCCCGCCCATAGAGTTCTTGAAAGTCCATGCGCGGCGAGGCCATGGCGGGCACCGGGCGTTTCACTTTCGGAGGCGGGACCGATTGTGCAGGTATCCGTGACAAGGCAGAACATCGGCCAACCCGTCAGGGCGTCGAGTTTCGTCGGCCGGCGTCAGGAGACCGCCGAGGTCAAACGTCTGGTGGCCGCCCACCGGCTGGTGAGTCTCACCGGGACGGGCGGTGTCGGCAAGACCAGGCTGGTTCTGCACGCGGTGCCCCGGCTGGCGCGGACGTTCGCCGACGGGGTGCACCTCGTCCAGCTGGCCGGTGTGCGGGACGCCTCGCTGGTGCCGCTCGCCCTGATCGAGGCGCTCAACATCCGTGACGTGTCGGGTCGTTCGCCGGTGCGGGTCCTCATCGACCATCTCCAGGACCGGGAGTCGCTGCTCGTCCTGGACAACTGCGAACACCTGGCGGAGGCGTGCGCGCGGCTCGTCGAGACGCTGCTCGCGGAGACCGCGGGGGTGCGGGTGCTCGCCACCAGCAGGCATCCGCTGGACGTGCCCGCCCAACACGTCCTGGAAGTACAGCCGTTGCCGACTCCGACGCCGGGCGAGCCGCTGCCTCCCAAGCCCGCGCTGGAGTACCCGGCGTTGGCGCTGTTCGCCGACCGGGCCGCCGCCGTACTGCCCGGGTTCTCCCTCACCACGGCCAACCAGGACGCGGTGGCCGCCCTGTGCCGTCGGCTGGACGGGCTGCCGCTCGCGATCGAACTGGCGGCGGTACGGATGCGCGCCCTCGGAGTACAGCAGTTGCTCGAACGCCTCGACCGCCGCTACCGGTTGCTGGCCGACAGCGCGGACAGCACGGGCAGTGAGGAGACCCTGCCGCGCCACCGCACCCTGCGTGCGGCCGTCGACTGGAGCCACGACCTGTGCACCCGTGAGGAGCAGGCGGTGTGGGCGCGCGCCTCCGTCTTCACCGGGAGCTTCGACCTGGGCGCGGCCGAGGAGGTCTGCGCCGGGCCCGGTCTCGACCGTGACGAGATGGTGGACGCCGTAGCCGGTCTGGTCGACAAGTCGCTGCTGGTCCGCGACGGCGACGCCGTCCATGCCCGGTACCGGATGCTGGAGTCCATCCGGCAGTACGGCCTCGACCGGCTCCGCGAGGACGGCGCCGGCGCGGAGGAGGCGGCACGGCGCCGGGTGCGGGACTGGTGCCTGGACTTCGTCGAGGAGTGCGAGCGGCGCTGGTTCGGCCCCGATCAGCCGGAGCTGGTCCGGCGGCTGCACGCGGAGTCGGACCTCGTCCGCTCGGCGTTCGAGTTCTGCCTGAACACACCGGGTGAGCTGCGGGCCGGGCTGAAA
Organism: Streptomyces sp. NPDC058469; assembly: GCF_042721125.1. Classification (NCBI taxonomy): domain Bacteria; kingdom Bacillati; phylum Actinomycetota; class Actinomycetes; order Kitasatosporales; family Streptomycetaceae; genus Streptomyces; species Streptomyces sp. NPDC058469. The sequence continues at coordinate 25,998 of NZ_JBHXME010000001.1, read as the reverse complement.
CTGGCGGGGCATCTGTGGTTCTTCTGGTTCGCGACCGGTGCCCTGGTGGAGGGCAGGTACTGGCTGGAGCGACTGCTCGCCGCCGCCCCCGAGCCGACCGTCGCACGGGCCCGCGCACTCTGGGCCCTCGCCCTGATGCTGCTCAGCCAGGGCAACGCCGTCCGGGCCGCACCCCTCGTCGAGGAGGCACGCGAACTCGCCCTGCGGCTGGGCGACGAGGCCGAGGTGGCGCACACCTTCTTCGGCCGGGGCGGCGCCTGCCTGATCAGCGGGGACTACGAGCGGGCGAGGGCCGTGTACGAGGAGGCGCTCTCCCGGCCGCCGCGCGAGGGCGAGTCGATGAGCCTGGTGGGCTTCAAGTACGTGGAACTGGCCCATGTCCTGGCGATCCAGGGCGAGTACGACCGTGCCATGACCCTGTGCGAGGAGTTCCGCCAGATCTGCCTGGCCCACGGCGAACAGTGGATCCACTCCTACCTCCTGCGCATCCTCGCCTTCGCCGAGTGGGCCAAGGGGGACCAGATGGCGGCCAGAGTCCACGCCCGGGAGTGTCTACGGCTCAAGCGGGCGGTCGGCGACGTGTTCGGCACCGGCATGACACTGGAACTCCTCGCCGCGGTCCACACACGCGACGGCGAGGGCCGCCCCGCCGCCGTACTGCTGGGCGCCGCCCAACGGATCTGGCAGGACGCCCACGTCGCACTGGACCGCACCCCGTCCCACGGCCCGGTGCGCACCGAGGCCGAGGAAGGCGCCCGCGCACTGCTGGGCGACGGGTTCGAGAGCGCATACCGCGAGGGCCTAGGACTCACCTCGGACCACGCGGTGGCCTACGCGCTGGGCGAGCGGGAGTCCGCGCCCCGGCAGGTGCTCGACAGCCCGCTCACCCGCCGCGAGACGGAGGTCGCCGAGCTGATCGCCGAGGGGCTGACCAACCAGCTGATCGCCGACCGGCTGGTCGTCGCGCTGCGGACGGCGGAGGGCCATGTGGAGCGCATCCTCAGCAAGCTGGGCTTCACCTCGCGCAGCCAGGTCGCCGTCTGGGCCGAGGCACGTCGGGCCACCCGCCTCTGATGCCGTACGGCCGTGACGACGTACGCCCGTGACGACGCACTGCCGAGACCACGTACGGCCGTGAACCGAACGAGAAGGAAGGCAGACCGATGGAACACGGAGAACACACAACGCCCACCCCGTCCATCCCACCCGTGAAGCACCACGCCGGCATCCACTCGTCCGACGAGGAGTTCCTGGCGGTGGTGGCGCCGTTCCTCAGGGAGGGCATCGTCGCCGAGGACGAACCGGACCCGGTGGTCATCACCACCCCGCGCAAACTGGACCTGCTGCGGGACGCGCTCGGCCCGGACGCCCGTCAGGTTGACTTCCGCGACTCCGCGCGGTGGTACCGCGGAAGTCCCGCGAACAGCATGGCCACCGCCCTCGACTACTACGTCACGCACGCGAGCCCCGAGGGCCTTCTCCACATGACCGGCGAGCCTGTCTGGGACGGCCGTTCGCCGCGCCAGATCCCCGAGTGGAAGCGGTACGAGGCACTGGCCACCGAGCTCTTCACCGGCGCCCCGCCCGACCTGATGTGCCTGTACGACACCCGTACCGCCCCGCCGGACGTCGTCGACGCCGCCCGGCACACCCACCCGACGGAACTCAACCGGCACGGCATTCAGCCCAGTTCGCTCTTCACGGAGCCCGCCGTCTACGCGACCCAGGGCCTCGGCCCGCTGCCCGCACCGCCGCAGGACGCGGTCGGCGTCGGCCTCGACGGGGACCTGACCGCCGGCCACCGGTTCGCGGCGGACCAGGCACGGGCGCGCGGCATGGCACCCGACGAGGCCGCCCGCTTCGGGCAGGCCGTGTCCGGTGCCACGCGCTACGCGGCATCCCAGGGCTGCGACCGCGCACACCTGCGGCTGTGGTCGACCCGGCAGCGCATCATCTGCGAACTGCGCACCCCGCGCGGCCGTATCACCGACCCGTTCCTCGGCTTCCGGCCGCCGGGCCCTGAAGCGCGGCCGGAGGACGGGCTCTGGGACACCCGCCAGGTCTGCGAGTTCGTGGACATGAGGTCCGGCGACGAGGCGAAGGAGGGGTGGACCATCCGTATGGAGACGGCCCTCGTATCGGCGGGTTGACGAACCGGCCCGCGGATTCGGGTAGTTCCCCCCGCGCCTCGAAGGGCACGGTGGACGCATGGTGGATACGAGGCCGAGTCTGTTGGCGGACGCGGCCTCGCACAGCGCGAGCCGAACGCCCAAGGGGCCGAAGGGAAACGACCATGCCGAACGACCGTCCACGCGGCCTGCCGGCCGTGGGCGATGGCTGCACCACGATCCTGGGCCCGGGAAAGTCCTCGGTCCGCCAGGCCAGGGAACTCGTCCGCAAGCGGCTGGCCGAGTACGGCCTCCAGGACCTGGTGGACATCGCCGAACTGCTGGTCAGCGAACTCGCCACCAACGCGGTCGTGCACGCGGGTGGCCGCTACCGGCTCACCCTGTCCCTGGGCGTCGACACGCTGCGCTGCGAGGTGGCGGACGAGCGGCGGCACCTTCCCCGACCGCCGCACCGGCAGGCCGAGCGCGAAGACGACCTCGACATCGACCCCGACAGCGAGAACGGCCGCGGACTGTTCCTGGTCGACGCACTCGCCCACCGCTGGGGCAGCCGCCTCGTCGAGGAGGGCAAAGAGGTCTGGTTCGAGCTGGAGCTCGACGCACCGGACAGCACGGGTGACGCGGCAGAGGTGGACGTACACCTTCCGGTACCGGCCCGGCCACGACCCCAGGAACCGCACGGCTGCACCGAGTTGCGTCACGAGCGGGCGGACCACCACTACAGCCCCGACGCCGACCGCACCGAAGACTTCGGACTGCTCGGCCGCACCGAAGACCTTGGACCGCTCTGCTGTTCCGCAAACCTGGGGCGCCTCGGCCGGCACCGCCCACGGCGTCCGGTATCCGGCGCGGCGTCCGGTCGCCCCATGGTTCGGCGGCGGCCCCGTTTCCGCTTGAGCACGTCTACCTGCGAGCACGTCTAGCAGTGCGCACCTCTACCGGTGGGTCCGCTCCCGTGCCGGGCCGGCCGGATCCGCCCCGTCGGCCATCAGCCGTGCCGGTAGCCACCAGGCCGCCGCACACAGGCACACCCCGAGCCAGCCGACCGCGAACAGCCAGCCGCCGACGACATCCGTGAACCAGTGCACGCCCAGATACACCCGGGTCAGTCCGACCAGTACGCCCCAGCAGCCGACGGCCAGGCAGAGCGGGGTTCTCCCGTGCGGGGCGCGCACGCATATCGCGAGGATCACCAGTCCGGCGGTGAGCGCCGCCGTGGTGGTGTGCCCCGAGGGGAAGGACCAGCCCGAGGCGTGTCCGGCCCAGTCGCTCAGCGCCGGGCGGGGGCGCGCGATCAGGGTCATCACGCCGTAGCGCAGGCCCTGGCCGGCGGCGAGGCAGGCCGGGGCCAGGGTCGCGGCGAGGAGGCGTTGGTGTGCGGTGCGGCCGGTGAGGATTCCGGCGAGGACGACGAGGGCGTACGGGATGACGCCCGTGCCGGTCGCGGTCAGGCCCCGGGCCACCGCCAGGGCTATGTCCGGGCGGTGGGCGACGGACCAGGACAGCGCGTCCTCGTCCCCGAACAGCGGAGCGCCCTCGTGGCCGATCACGACCATGCTCAGCACACCGAACGCGGTCCAGGCGCCGAGGCCCGCGCTGCCCGCGAGTTCGGAGATTTCCTTGCGGTTCATGACGTCAGCAGCGGTCGCAGCCGGGTGGCCGTGATCCGCCGGGCCAGGGAGTCCGGCCGCCGTTGCAGCAGCGCCATCGCGCCGAGCGCCAGGAGCGCGCCGACCGCCACGCCCGCCACGACGTCGTGCGGATAGTGGGCCCCGACCCACACTCGGGAGACCGCCATCGCGAGCGCGGCCACGGCGGCGACCGCACCGAGCCGGCGGGAGACGAAGAACAGGGCGACCGCCGCCGCCGCGGCGATCGTCGCGTGGTTGCTGGGGAAGGACCAGTCGCCCTGCGCCGGACACGCCTCCAGCGTGGCCACCCGCAGACTCTGGCAGGGTCTGCTCTCCCGCACCGCCGACTTGAGCAGCGAGTCGATGCCGTACGCGGCCACCACGACCACCGGCACGGCCAGCGCCGTCACCGCCGCCTCGGCACCGACCCGGCGCGCCCGCCACCAGCCGACGACCATCAGCACGGCGAACACCACCAGCCCGTACGTCGACCACGCCGACACCGCGCCGTCCAGCCAACCGGGCGCGTGCTGAGCGGAGTTGACCACATCCGTGTAGGCCTCGCCGTCGATCGACGACCCCTGGAACGCGACGAGGATCATCCGCGCACCTCCCCGGCCCTCGCCGCCCGAGCGGCCCTGCGGGAGCGGAGCACCTCGATGGCGAGGGGGAGCAGCGACACGACCACGATCAGGGCGACCATGGGCAGCAGGTACTTGTCGACGTTCGGGATCGAGGAACCCAGCGCGTACCCGGCGAGCGTCAGGCCCAGGCTCCACACCAGGCCGCCGGCCACCTGCCACACGGTGAACGTCCGGACGGGCACCCCGAGAGCGCCCGCCATCGGGTTCAGGACCGTCCGCACCACGGGCACGAAGCGGGCCAGTACGACCGCCTTCGCGTAGCCGTACCGCTCCAGCAACTCCTCGGCGCGTTGGGCGCCTTCGCGCAGGCGGGCCGAGCGGCTGCGGGCGAGCAGCGCGCCGCCCGCCTTCCGGCCGAGTAGATACCCGCACTGCGCCCCGGCGAGCGCGCCCACCGCCGCCGCGATCAACAGGGGCGGCAACGACAGCTTGACGGCTCTGTCGGCGCCGCCGGTGCACAACAGTCCCGCCGTGAACAGCAGCGAGTCGCCGGGCAGGAAGAACCCGATCAGCAGCCCCGTCTCGGCGAACATCACCACGCCGACACCCAGCACACCGAAGGCGGCCAGCAGTGACTTGGCGTCCAGCACGTTCACGGCGAGCTGGGACGCCAGGTCCAAGGGTGTGGTCATCGTTGTGAGCCCCTTCGCCGAACGGTCGGGTGCCTCGTACGACACCCATCTTTGACTACAAATCTGTAGACGGTCTACTCAACTGTAGACGAAAACCGCGAGGGGAAAGTTCCGCACCTTTGCCCGGTCGTTGCCACTTCATGACCGACCGACTACACGCATGTAGTCATGATGGTCCGCGAAGTAAGGCATGCCTGCACTAACCCAGGAGGGGCCGCACCCAATGTGGGACGACGCGTTTCCGAGCTTTCTGATCGGGCTGCGGGAGGGGCTGGAGGCGGGACTCATCGTCTCGATCCTGGTCGCCACCCTCGTCCGCGCCGATGCCAAGTCCCGGCTGCCGCAGGTGTGGACGGGCGTCCTGGCCGCGATCGCCCTCGCGCTGAGCTTCGGCGCGGTGCTCACGTTCACGGCGGCGAACCTCTCCGCCACAGCCCAGGAGGCCTTCGGCGGTGTCCTCAGTGTGATCGCCGTCGCGTTCGTCACCGCGATGGTGTTCTGGATGCGGCGCTCGGCCCGTACCTTCTCGGGCGAGATCAGGGAGAAGGTGACCGGCGCGCTCACGATGGGCGCCGGAATGCTGATGCTCACCTCGTTCCTCGCGGTGGGCCGCGAGGGTCTGGAGACGGCCCTGTTCCTGTGGACCACGGCCCGCGCGGCCGGCGAGTCCGCCGGTCCCCTGGCAGGCGCCGGCATCGGTCTCGTCCTCGCGGCGGCCCTGTGCTGGGGCCTGTACCGCCGGGTCCTCAGGATCAACCTGACGAAGTTCTTCACCGCCACCGGCGTCGTCCTCATCGTCATCGCGGCCGGCGTCCTCGGCTACGGGCTCCGCGACCTCCAGGAAGGCCGCGTCCTCCCCGGCCACACCGCCTACGCCTTCGACCTAAGCGGCAGCGTCGACGCCGGCTCCTGGTACGGCACTCTCATCCAGGGCGTGTTCAACCTGATGCCCACGATGACCTGGCTTCAAGTAGTCGGCTACGTCGGCTATTTGGCGGTCGTGATGCCTCTGTTCGTGCGCGGTGTAAGGACGAGAACGCCCGAACCCCTGCCCGCGATGGCCGAGTTGAGCGAGTCGTCCCCGTCGCCGCGCCGCCGCCCCGTCTGGGTCGTCCCGGTCGCCGTGGTCGCCGTACCGGCGGTCGTGGCCGGGCTCGTCGTCGCCTTCGCCCGCCCCAAGCCCGCGAGTTCGGAGACGGTGGCCGTCTCCGAGACGGAGTGCGGCAAGGGCTTCACCGCGCCCGACACCGGCCGGCAGACCTTCCAGATGCACAACACCGGCGACAAGACCGCCGAGGTGTACCTGATCGACCCGGCCACCAACGCGGTCTACGGCGAGGTCGAGGGCCTCGCTCCCGGCACCACCCGGGACCTGGTCGCCACCGTCGCGGGCGGCTCGTACGCCTGGCGCTGTGTGCCCACCGGCGCGAAGGTCGTCACCTCCGCCACGGTCCACGTCAGCGGCGGGGGAGGAGCGGTGAAGGCGGTCGTCCCCGTCTCCGCGAACGACCTCGCCGCACCCCTCAAGTCCTACAAGGTGTACGTCGATCAGGGCCTGGCCACCCTCGTCACCCAGACCCGGCAGCTCAGCGACGACATCGCCGGCAACCACCTCGCCAAGGCGCGCACCGACTGGCTGACCGCGCACCGTACGTACTCCTCCCTCGGCGCGGCCTACGGCACCTTCGAGGACTTCGACCAGAAGATCAACGGCAGGGCCGACGGGCTAGGCGGCGGAGTCCGGAACAAGGACTTCGCGGGCTTCCACCGCCTCGAGTACGGGCTCTGGCACGGGCAGTCGGCGGGCGAGTTGAAGGTGCCCGCGCAGCAACTCGCCCTCGCGGTCGTGGGGTTGCGGAAGGCGTTCCCGACCCAGGACTTCGATCCCGGTGACCTGCCGCTGCGGGCCCACGAAATCCTGGAGAACGCCCTGCAGTTCGAGCTGACCGGCGACACGGACGAGGGCAGCGGCACCAACCTCGCGACCGTCGACAGCAACCTCGTCGGCACCCGCGAGCTGCTCACCGTACTCACGCCGCTTCTCACCAAGGAGTCCCCCAAGCTGCTCACCGGCGTCGACGCCGACATCGCCCGGCTGCAGAAACTGCTCGACTCGGCGCACCGGGGCGGCAGTTGGACGCCCGTCGAGCAGCTAGACCAAGCGACCCGGGCCCGACTCGACGGCGCCACCGGGCAGTTGCTGGAGGACCTGGCACCGGTGCCGGACCTGCTGGAGATCAGGAAGTCGGCCTGATGAGCACCGGGAACACGCAGGGCGCCGACAATGCGCGCGGCACCGAGAACACCCGCAGTACCCAGAACACCCGTAGTGAAGGGAACCGTCCGATGCTGTCTGCCGAAACCCCGGGCTGCCCGGCCGGAGCCGGTCGCCGTTCCTTCGTCCGGACGGCGCTCGGTGCCGGGGCCGCCGGAGCGGTGCTGGCAGGTGGGGCGTTCGCACTCACCGAGACCGGTGGTACGGCTCAGGCGCAGGCCGCGGACACCGCGAACGCCGCCAACGTGCCCTTCCACGGCGCCCACCAGGCCGGCATCCTCACCCCCGCCCCGGCCGCCGCGACCTTCGTCTCCCTCGACGTGATCGCCGACAACCGCGCCGAACTGGCCGACCTGCTGCGCACGATCACCGAACGGGCCCGCTTCCTCACCTCCGGCGGCACCCCCGCCGACCTCGGCGTCGGCGCGCCGCCCGCCGACAACGGCATCCTCGGACCGGACGTCCCCGCCGACGCCCTCACGGTCACCGTGGGTGTGGGCGCCTCCCTCTTCGACGACCGCTACGGCCTCGCCAAGGCCAAACCGCGCCGGCTGACCCCGATGAAGACGTTCCCGAACGACAACCTGCGCGCCGCCGAGTGCCACGGCGACCTGTCGCTCCAGGTGTGCGGCGCGCGCCAGGACACGGTGCTGCACGCGTTGCGCGACATCGCCCGGCACACCCGCGGCGGCATGCAGATCAAGTGGCGCATCGACGGCTTCCAGAACACCCCGCGCCCCACCGGCACCCAGCGCAACCTGCTCGGCTTCAAGGACGGCATAGCCAACCCGGATGTGGCGTCCACCCGCGAGACCGACCGGCTGATCTGGGTCGGCGACGGACAGGACGAGCCGGCCTGGGCGAGCGGCGGCAGCTACCAGGTGATCCGGATCATCCGCATGCTGGTCGAGTTCTGGGACCGGGTCTCGCTCAACGAACAGGAGCTGATGTTCGGCCGCCGCAAGGACACCGGCGCCCCGCTGGACGGCGCCCAGGAGACGGACATCCCGCGCTACGCCAAGGACCCCAAGGGCACGGCGATCCCGCTCGACGCCCATATCCGCCTCGCCAACCCGCGCACCGCGGCCACCGACACCTCGCGCATCCTGCGCCGCGGCTACAACTACGACCGGGGCGTCGACGCCATAGGCAACCTCGACATGGGCCTGGTCTTCTGCTGCTACCAGCAGGACGTGCGCCGACAGTTCGAGGCGACCCAGACCCGGCTGATCGACGAACCCCTCGTCGACTACATCTCTCCAACAGGCGGCGGCTACTTCTATGCGCTGCCGGGTGCGAAGGACGCCAAGGACTGGCTCGGCAGGGGTTTGATGGCGTCCTGACCAGGGATTTTTCCTTCCTTTGAGCAAAACCTGCCGTGGTCTTTGCCGACCGTTACTGCGAATGGGTTGCAGGTACGGGAGGATGGCACGAGGTTGAGCGCGGCAACCGCGTAGCCATGCTCACGCCCGTACCTGTACCCGGCAGAAAGACCCTCCTCGATGACGGCCGCCCCTGAATCCACTTCGACCCTCCCTGTCACGGCCGGGGCGAAGCCCTCGGTCTGGTACCGCGTCCGTACGTCCATGACGCGCCAGGAGTGGACCCGGGTCGGCGGGATGGCCGCGTTCGTGCTGGGGCTGCATGTGATCGGCTGGTTCACGCTCGTGTGGATCGTGGCGCCGGGGCACTACAGCGTCGGCGAGAAGTCCTTCGGCATAGGCATGGGTGTGACCGCGTACACGCTCGGCATGCGGCACGCGTTCGACGCGGACCACATCGCGGCGATCGACAACACCACGCGAAAGCTGATGAGCGAGGGGCAGCGGCCGCTGTCGGTGGGCTTCTGGTTCTCGCTCGGCCACTCCAGCATCGTCTTCGGCCTGACCCTTCTGCTCTCCCTCGGCGTCAAGGCCCTGGCCAACCCGGTCCGCGACGACAACTCCCAACTGCACGACGTCACCGGCCTGATCGGTACGACCGTCTCGGGCACGTTCCTCTACGTCATCGCGGGCATCAACCTCGTCATCATGGCCGGCATCTGGAAGGTGTTCCGCCAGATGCGCTCCGGGCACTACGACGAGGCCGCGCTGGAGGAGCAGTTGAACAACCGCGGCTTCATGAACCGCATCCTCGGCCGCTTCATGAAGTCGATCACCAAGTCCTGGCAGATGTACCCGCTGGGCCTGCTGTTCGGCCTCGGCTTCGACACGGCGACGGAGATCGCGCTGCTGGTGCTCGCGGGTTCCGGCGCAGCGTCCGGCCTGCCCTGGTACGCGATCCTGTGCCTGCCGGTCCTCTTCGCCGCCGGTATGTCGCTGCTCGACACGATCGACGGCACGTTCATGAACTTCGCCTACGGCTGGGCCTTCTCCAAGCCGGTCCGCAAGGTCTACTACAACCTCACGATCACCGGCCTGTCCGTCGCCGTCGCCCTGATCATCGGCACGGTCGAACTCCTGGGCCTGTTCGCCGAGAAGCTCGACCTCCACGGCTTCTTCTGGGACTGGGTCGCGGGCCTCGACCTCAACATCATCGGCTTCCTCATCGTCGGCCTGTTCTTCGCGACCTGGATCGTGGCCCTGCTGGTCTGGAAGTTCGGCCGCATCGAGGACAAGTGGACAGCGAGCCTGGCCCAACCGGCGGAACAGCCCGCGGAGTAGCCACTATTCAGCGGTGAGCTCCGCGAGCTGCTCGGCGGCGGTGACATTGCCTCCGGCGGCGAGACGACGCAGTTCGTCCAGGTCGTCGAGCTCGGTGGCGGTTTCGATGAGCTGATCGGTCGCGGTCGCACTGCCGGCATCGGCAAGCCGCCGCAGCTCGGCCAAGTCGCCCTGCTCGGCAGCGAGTTGAACAAGCTCGTCGACGGCGTCCGAACTGCCCCGCTCGGCAAGCCGGCGCAGCTCAGTCAAGTCCCCGAACTCAGCGGCAAGTTGCACCAGCTCGTCAACGGCGTCCACGTCGCCGCCCTCGACCCGCTCGCGCAGGGCGGCCAGCTCGGAATCGGTATCAGTCATGACCTACGACCTCCTGGCGCGGGCAGCTTTCCGCTGGCCCTGAGTTGATCGCGATGGGCGTGCCGTGCGCCCCTGAGCGCGACCATCTTCCTCCAGTGCGGTGCGTCGCGCTGGTGGTGCGTCGGTGAACAGGGCCGGTTCCTCACGGAACAGGGCCGCGTGCTCCGGGTGGATCGCGGAGTCGACGTTCTGCGGCTGCCGACTCGTCGGATCGAGCCCGACCCGGTCCACCCGCTCACCGGTGGCCCGCGTCCGCCGCGCCATCCGATAGCCCTCCAGCAGCTTGGCCGCACCGGTGACGGCACGTCGACTGGCCGGCAGGGCCTCGTTCAGTTCGTCGATCGTCTGCCGCGGCGGGCCGAGGGTCACGCCCCCCAGGTCGCCTCACGGCCGAACCCCCAACTCCTTCCGCCACTTGACGATCTGCTTCTCCGCATCCCCGGTGTACGACCAAGGAGTCGTCGTCGCCCGGCGTCCCATCATCCCCAGTACCGCCGCCGAGATGTCCTTCGTGCCCGCGTAACAGGCCGCGTGGGCGAGGTAGTTGAGGTCGCGGAGTTCACCGGGTGGGAAGGGGCCGTCCTCGCGGGCGGTGATCCAGCGTTGCCAGGTGCGGCGTACGTCGCTGACGGCGCCGTCGTGGGTCCAGTGCTGGCCGAGGCCCACCGCCGCCTGGTGGCCCTTCGCCGCGTCGAGGGCGTAGCGGTACTCCTCGACGCGGGCGTACTGCACCAGGACCGGCAGTGTGCAGCCGGGCGGTGCGACGCCCGCCGCGTCGCGGGCGAAGTCGTACATGAGGCCGTGGCTGCCGTGCCAGCGGGAGGAGTAGTAGTGGAGGACCTGGAGGTGGCCCTCGACGCTGTAGGGGTCGCGCCGGTGCAACTCGTCCCACCAGCGGGCGAGTTCCTGCCGGCGTACCCCCGACGGATAGAGGCGTGCCACGGAGATCAGGGAGATCCAGGGCGTGGGGTCGTCCGGGTACGCCTCCGAGGCCTGGAGGCAGGCCATGACGGCGCCGTCGATACGGTTCCGGTCGATGGGCACGCCCCGGCCCGCGGAGATGGCCACGTTGAACGCCCGGGCCGTCTCCGTCGCCGCCCGCAGGGTGAGCGCGTCGCCGCTGTGGGGCTCGGCGGCCAGCCATGACTCGACCGTGGAACTGCTCGCGCAGGACTGCGCGAGCGTCCGGATCCGGTGGCCCCGGCCGAGCCAGTGCGCGCCGGTGTTCCGCAGCAGGTCCCGCAGGCCCTGCCAGCGGCCGATGACGATGTCGTGGCGTGCCGAACTGAGGGGCGCGTCCCCGCAGTCGGGGTCGAAGTCGGGGGTGTAGCGGTCTCGCGCCATCGGGTGCCCCTCAGAAGTCGGTCGGGAGACCCTGATGGACCCGGGACTGTTCGGGCACGAAGTCGTCCGGGACGTAGTCCGTCTCGACGGTGTGCGTCGCGTCGAGGCGCGAGGGGCGGTAGTAGTCGCTGCCCTGCTTCCAGTACCAGAGCATCGGGACCAGGCCCACGGCCAGTCCGCCGATGCCGATGGCGATCGCCGCATTGCTCAGGTCGCCGAGCGACTCGACGAAGATCCAGAACATGAACAGGGCGCCGAACAGCGGCCACAGCCCGCCGAAGAGGAAGTTCGCCGCCGACTTGAACAGCATCTTGCGGTAGGCGACGACCACCGCGAGGCCCGCCAGGCCGTAGTACACGGCGATCTGCAGACCGATCGCCGAGATCGCGTCGGAGAGGATCTCGCCCACCGAACCGAGCGCGTTCGAGGCGATGAACATCACCAGCGCCACCCCGCCGACCACGGTGATCGCCACCCAGGGCGTGTTCCAGGTGCGGTGCACCCTGCCCAGCGCGGCCGGCATCGTACGGTCGCGGCCCATCGCGAACAGCGAACGCGTGACCTGGATGAGGGTGGTCTCCAGGGTGGCGATGGTCGACAGCATCACCGACACGATGAGCAACTTGCCGCCCCAGCCCGGCCACAGCTCGTCGCCGAGCACGGCCAGCACGTTGGCGTCGTTGTTCTCGATCTGCCGCGAGGTCAGGATGATGTTCACCGCGATGGTGAACACCTCGAAGAGCAGGAAGACGATGCCGACGCCGATCAGGCCCGCGAGTCCGGTCGTACGACGGCTGTTGCGGGTCTCCTCGCTGAGGTTGCTGGTGACGTCCCAGCCCCAGTAGTAGAACGCGGCGATGAGCGCGCCCGACGCGAAGCCGGACACCCCGTCGAAGTGGCTGAAGCCCAGCCAGGACCAGTCGAAGGCGCGGGCGTTGTCGGTGTGGACGAGGGCGAACACCGCGAACAGTGCCAGAATCCCCAACTCGACGCCGGACATGAGGAGTTGGGCCCGGACCGTGAGCCGGGCCCCGCCGAGCACCACCAGCAGCATGATCACGAACCAGGCGGCGCCGACCACCGTCGACAACGCCGTGTTGTCCGCGAGGCCCTGGTCGAACAGGGACAGCGTCATCGACCCGGCGGGCAGTGACCCGGCGACCATGAAGATGGTCGCGGAGACCACCAGGGCCCAGCCGCTGATGAAGCCCAGAAAGGGGTGCAGGGTGCGGCCCACCCAGGAGTAACTGGCCCCCGCGTTCACGTCGATACGGCCGAGATAGCTGAACGCCAGCGCGATGCCCAGCATCGGTATCGCGCAGTAGAGGAGCGCCGCCGGACTGGCCAGCCCCACCGCGCCGACCAGCACCGCCGTGGTCGCGGCCAGCGAGTACGCCGGGGCGCTGCCCGCGACGGCCATCACCACGGTGTCGAACGTACCGAGGGCGTTGGCCTGCAGCCCTCTGCCCCTGTTGTTGCTCATGGATGCGCTGCTTTCCGTCTTGCACGACGTGGGGGGTTGCGCGAACCGGCCCCGGACCCGGAGAGGGATGGCCTCGGGTCAGTGGCCGGTCGGAACAACGAAAAGGGAATGGTGGATACCCGTTGAACCGCTGCGTCGGCGGACGGTCACACCGTGTGTGGGTGTGATGATAGCCGTACCCATTGGCCTTTCAAGATTGACCACTGAGTAATCTCGTGTGAACGGTCAGTCGCCGAGTCGGTCGATCTGCCGCAGTTTGTTCGTGGCGTCGAGGGCGGCGACCTTGTAGGACTCGGCGAGCGTCGGGTAGTTGAAGACCGCGTCGACGAGATAGTCGACCGTGCCGCCGCAGCCCATCACCGACTGGCCGATGTGAATGAGTTCCGTGGCGCCGGTGCCGAAGCAGTGCACGCCGAGCAGGGTGCGGTCCGTGGGGGAGACCAGCAGCTTGAGCATGCCGTGCGAGTCGCCGATGATCTGGCCGCGAGCGAGTTCGCGGTAGCGCGAGATCCCGACCTCGAACGGCACGCATTCCTCGGTGAGTTGGTCCTCTGTCTTCCCGATGAAACTGATCTCCGGGATGGTGTAGATGCCGATCGGCTGCCGGTCGTCGATCCGGTGCACCGGCTCACCGCAGGCGTGGTACGCCGCCGTACGGCCCTGTTCCATCGAGGTCGCCGCGAGGGCCGGGAAGCCGATGACGTCGCCGACGGCGTAGATGTGCGGCACCGCGGTGCGGAAGTTCTCGTCGACGTCGATCCGGCCGCGCCGGTCGGCGGACAAACCGGCCTTGTCCAGGTCGAGTTCGTCGGTGAGACCCTGCCGGCCTGCGGAGTACATCACGGCGTCGGCCGGGATCTTCTTGCCGCTCTCCAGCACGGTCAGCGTGCCGTTGGTGTGCCGCTCCACGGCGGCGACGGTCTCTCCGAAGCGGAAGGTGACGGCGAGGTCCCGCAGGTGGTACTTGAGCGACTCGATGACCTCCAGGTCACAGAAGTCGAGCATCCCGGCGCGCTTCTCCACCACGGTGATCTTGCTGCCTAGCGCCGCGAACATGGAGGCGTACTCCATACCGATGACACCCGCGCCCACGATGACCATGGACCGCGGGACCTTGGGCAGGTCCAGGACGTTGTCCGAGTCCATGATGGTCTGCCCGTCGAACTCGACGGTGTCCGGCCGCGCGGGGCGTGTGCCGGTGGCGATGACGATGTGCTCCGCGGTCAACAGCCGTTCGTGGCCGGTGACGTCGGTCAGGGCGACGGTGTGCGGGTCGACGAAGCGGCCCGTGCCGGCGAACAGGGAGACCTGGTTGCGGGACAACTGGTTGCGGATGACGTCGACTTCACGACTGACCACGTGCTGAGTGCGCGCGGTGAGGTCGCCGACGGTGATGTCGTCCTTCAGGCGGTAGCTCTGCCCGTACAGATCGCGCTGGGTGAGACCGGTGAGGTACAGCACCGCCTCGCGCAGCGTCTTGGAGGGGATGGTCCCGGTGTGGATGGAGACCCCACCGACCATGTCGGGGCGGTCGACGACGGCGACCCGGCGGCCGAGCTTGGCCGCGGCGATGGCGGCCTTCTGGCCGCCCGGTCCTGAACCGATGACAAGCATGTCGAAGTCGGGCACCTCCGGAGTCTGTCAGCCGGAGCGGCTCCTCCGAAAGAGCGAACCGGTAACCATCGGCCGCCGGGCGCCCGCGAAGGGCTCAGGGCAGCAGTTTGTCCAGCGCCGCCGCCCCTTCGGCCTCGATCTTCCGCCGGGCCCACTCCAGGTTCTCCGGTGTCACGTCCCGGCCGGTCGCCAGGACCACGTCCTCCGGGGCCACCTCCGTACCGGTACGGGCGTGCAGCAGGGCGTCCGGTGTGGCGCGGTCGTCGGGCTGTGCTGTCGACATGGTGCTTCCTCCCTGAGACCGGGCGCGTGCCGTGGGTCCCACTCCCACGATTCCCCGCCCGTCCCCAGTGTGCATCCGGAAGAGTGGCCGATGGAGAACCTGAACCTAAGCTTGGAACCGGCCCCCGCGGGCCCGAACCAGGGAGGCTGCCGCGATGGTCGAGACCCCGCCCCACCAGGACACCCCCACCGGCCCCGGATATCTGCCCATCGCCGAGCACGGACTGATCGGCGATCTGCGGAGCGTGGCGCTGGTGGGCACCAACGGCACGATCGACTGGTACTGCTGCCCGTCCTTCGACGCCCCCAGCGTCTTCGCCGCGATCCTGGACGCGGAACGCGGCGGCTCCTTCGAGCTCGCCGCCTCCGTGCCCGCCCGCACCAAGCAGTTCTACTTCCCCGACACCAACGTCCTGATCACCCGGTTCTACACCGAGGAGGGCGTCGGCGAGGTCCAGGACTTCATGCCGGTGACCGGGGAGACGGACGCGTCCGCCCGGCACCGCCTGATCCGGCGCGTGCTGTGCGTGCGCGGCTCGGTCCCCTTCCGGACGCGCGTCGCCCCGAGGTTCGACTACGGCGCCTCCCCGCACACCGCGCGGATGGTCGGAGACGTGGCCCTCTTCGAGTCCGCGGAGAAGTCCCTCGCGCTGACCGCCACCGTGCCCCTGGAGTGCGACGGCACCGACGTGTGGGCCGACTTCAAGCTCGACGAGGGCGAGTCCGAGGTGTTCGCCCTCGACCAGGTCGACGGCGAGGTGACCTCCCGCCCCTGCGCACGGCAGGAGGCCGAGGACGAGTTCGCCTCGACGGTCGCCTACTGGCGGCACTGGCTCTCCCAGTCCCGCTACCGGGGCCGCTGGCGCGAGATGGTGCACCGCTCCGCCCTCACCCTCAAGCTGCTGACCTACGCCCCGACCGGCGCGATCGTCGCCGCCCCCACCACCAGCCTCCCCGAACAGCTCGGCGGCGAGCGCAACTGGGACTACCGCTACGTCTGGATCCGCGACGCCGCCTTCTGCGTCTACGCGCTGCTGCGCCTCGGCTTCACCGGCGAGGCGAAGGCGTTCATGCAGTTCGTGACCCGCTACATCAGCCCCGGCGACGGCAACCCCTCCGGGCCGCTCCAGATCATGTACGGCATCGACGGCCGCACCGAACTCACCGAACACGAACTCCCGCACCTCGAAGGCCATCAGAAATCCGCCCCGGTCCGGGTCGGCAACGCCGCCGCCGACCAGCTCCAACTCGACATCTACGGCGCCCTGATCGACTCCATATACCTCTACGACAAGTGGGCCGAGCCCATCTCCAGCGCCCAGTGGGACGACGTGTGCGCCCTGGTCGACTGGGTCTGCGAGCACTGGGACCAGCCCGACGAGGGCGTCTGGGAGACCCGCGGCGGCCGCAAGAACTTCCTGTACTCACGACTGATGTGCTGGGTCGCGATCGAGCGCGCGATCCGCCTCGCCAACCGCCGCGGCCTGCCCGCCGACCTGCCGCACTGGCTGGAGTGCCGCGACACCATCTACCGCCGCATCATGGACCGCGGCTGGTCCGCCAAACGCCAGGCCTTCGTCCAGTACGAGGGCAGCGACGTCCTCGACGCCGCCCTGCTGATGATGCCGCTGGCGAAGTTCATCGCCCCCACCGACCCCAAGTGGCTTTCCACACTGGACGCGTTGACCGAGGAACTGGTCTCCGACTCCCTCGTCTACCGCTACAACCCGCAGGCCAGCCCCGACGGCCTCCGGGGCGACGAGGGCACGTTCTCGATCTGCTCCTTCTGGTACGTCGAGGCCATGGTCCGCGCCGGCCGCGTCGACGAGGCCCGCCTCGCCTTCGAGAAGATGCTCACCTACGCCAACCACCTCGGCCTGTACGCCGAGGAGATCGGCCGCACCGGCGAGCAACAGGGCAATTTCCCCCAGGCGTTCACCCACCTCGCCCTGATCAGCGCCGCGTTCAACCTGGACAAGGCCCTCGGCTGATCAGTCCGCGTCACGCAACAAGTGTCACTGAGGTGTCACAGCCCTCGGTGACGCCACAACCACCGGGGCATGTCTCGTGTCGAACCCGTTGACCGCAACACATTTGATCCACGGGGGAACACATCATGACGAACGTGTCACGCACGAAGGTCTCCGCCGCCGTCGCGTCCGCGACCTTCCTGCTCCTGGCCGGCGCCGGCATCGTCGCCGCACCGGCCAGCTACGCGGGCGTCCCCGGCGGCACCAGCGCCGTCGACCGCAACAGCGACTTCAACGGGGACGGCTACGACGACGTCCTGATCGGCGCCCCGGAGGGCACCGTCGACGGCAAGCAGGGCGCCGGCTACGTCACCGTCCAGTACGGCGCCCCGAACGGCATCGCCACCAACACCACGGTCCCGAAGGGCCACACGGCCGTCATCAGCCAGTCCACGCCGGGCGTCCCCGGCACCTCGGAGACCTACGACTCCTTCGGCCAGGCCATCGCCACCGGTGACGTGAACGGCGACGGCTACGACGACGCGATCATCGGCGCGCCCGGCGAGGACGAGGGCAGCCTGGAGAACGCCGGCCGCGTCACCGTCCTCTACGGCTCCAAGGCCGGCCTGGGCGCCGAGGCGAACACCTCCTTCACCTCCACCAAGCCCGCCGCCGGCGCCCGGTTCGGGCAGTCCGTGGCGGCGGTCCGCTTCACCGGCGCCACCGACGCCGACGAGATGGCCGTCCTCGACGACAACGGCGCCCAGATCTTCGCCTACCACACCGACATCCTGCACCTGATGGGCACCCTGAACACGACCACGGCCCCCGGCGGCCACCGCATCCAGCCCGCCTACCTCACCACCGGCGACTACGACCGCAACGGCTTCGCCGACCTGGTCGTCTCCGGCTACAGCCCCGACGACGACTACAAGCAAGGCTGGTCGGCCCTCTACGCGGGCGGAGACACCGAGTTGACGTACCGTCAGGACCTGAACGGCGGCCTCGGCACCGCCTCCGGCGACATCAACAACGACGGCTACGACGACCTGGTCCTCGGCCAGCTCAGCAGCGCCGACGACGAGGCGGAGGGCGACGCCGGGGGCAAGATCGGTGTCTACTACGGCAGTTCGGACGGCGTCGGCGGCGAGGACGGTCCCGGCAGCGCCGCGCAGTGGTGGTCGCAGAACTCCCCGGGCGTGCCCGGCGCCTCCGAGCACGGCGACGCCTGGGGCAACGACCTCTCCGTCGGCGACGTGAACGGCGACGGATACGCGGACGTGGCCGTCGGCGCGCCCGGCGAGGACATCGGCACCGTCCAGGACGCGGGCGCCGTATGGCTGTTGCGCGGTTCGGGCAACGGCGTGACCGCGACCGGCGCCCAGTCCTTCGACCAGAACACCGCCGGCATCCCCGGCACCGCCGAGGCCGACGACGCCTGGGGCACGCAGGTCCGGCTGGCGGACACGGACGCGGACGGCCGCTCCGAACTGGTCGCCTCCGCACCGGGCGAGAACTCCGCTGACGGCTATGTGTGGTTGCTCCCGGCGGGCCCGAACGGCCTGCTCGCCGACGGCTCTTCGCTGTACAGCGCGGCCGACCTCGGCGGCGCTGCGACGAGGGCGCACTTCGGGGCGGCGATCGACGAGTAAGCCATCGACGATCAAGGACAAGCAGCGTGACAGCGCCCGTACCGGCTCGGCGGCCGGTGCGGGCGCTGCCCGTCAACCGGGGTGATCACAGCGCCTGTTCGGCCCAGATGACCTTGCCCGCCGGGGTGTACCGGGTGCCCCAGCGCTCGGAGAGCTGAGCCACCAGGAACAGGCCCCGGCCGCCCTCGTCCGTCATCGCCGCGTACCGCAGATGCGGCGAGGTGGTGCTGCCGTCGTAGACCTCGCAGATGAGGGTACGGTCGCGCAACAGGCGTACGCGGACGGGGTCGTTGCCGTAGCGGATCGCGTTGGTGACCAGTTCGCTGAGGATCAGTTCGGTGGTGAACGTCAGCTCGTCCAGGCCCCAGTGGGTGAGTTGGCGGGTGACCGAGGCGCGCATGTCGGACACGGCCGCCGGGTCGGACGGGACGCGCCACTCGGCGATCCGGTCGGTGCCCAGTGCGCGGGTGCGGGCGACGATCAGGGCGATGTCGTCGCTCGGGCGTACCGACAACTCCGAGTCGAGGACGGCCCGGCAGGTGTCCTCGGGTGAGTCGCCGGAGTGGGTGAGCGCGGTGCGCAGCAGTTCCAGGCCGACGTCGATGTCCCGCTCGCGGTCCTCGACCAGGCCGTCCGTGTACAGGACCAGCCGAGTGCCCTCGGCCAGCTCCAACTCGGCCGTCTCGAAAGGGAGTCCGCCGAGGCCGAGCGGGGGGCCGGCGGGGACGTCGGGGAACTCGACGGTGCCGTCCGGCCGGATGAGGGCGGGTGGGGGATGGCCGGCGCGGGCGACGGTGCAGCGCAGGGTCACCGGGTCGTAGATCGCGTACAGGCAGGTCGCGCCGGTGACCGGGGCGTTGCTGTCCTCAGTCGTCTCGTCCTGGTCGATCCGGCCGACCAACTCGTCGAGCAGGCCCAGGAGTTCGTCCGGCGGGAGGTCCAGCGCGGAGAAGTTGTGGACCGCGGTGCGCAGTCGTCCCATGGTGGCCGCCGCGTGCAGGCCGTGTCCGACGACGTCCCCCACGACCAGCGCGACCCGGGCGCCGGACAACGGCAGGACGTCGAACCAGTCGCCGCCGACCCCGGCCTTCGCCGGCAGGTAGCGGTAGGCGACTTCCAGGGCCGTCTGCTCGGGGAGGCGGCGGGGCAGCAGGCTGCGCTGGAGGGTCACCGCCATGCCGTGCTCACGGGTGTAGCGGCGGGAGTTGTCGATGGAGACGGCGGCGCGGGCGACCAACTCCTCGGCGAGAGCCAGCTCCTCCTCGTCGAAGGGCTCGGGCTTGTCGGAGCGCCAGAGGTTGACCACGCCGAGGATGAGGGCACCGGCCCGCAGCGGCACCGTGATCAGCGAGTGGATGCCGTACTCGACGATCTGAGCGGTGCGTTCGGGATCCTGGGTGAGCCAGCCGGGGGCTTCGCCCAGCCGGGGTTCGACGACGGCCTCGCCCGTGTCGAGGCTGCGTGCCTGCGGGGAGGACGCGATGAACTGGATCTGCTTGCCGACCGGGTAGAGCGGGGCGTCGTCCCGGACCCCGCTGTACGCCGTGCGGCGCAGCTCGGTGCCGGGCTGCGGTTCCTCGCCGCTCAGTACGGCGTCGTAGAGGTCGACCGTGACGAAGTCCGCGAAGCGGGGGACGGCCAGTTCGGCGAGTTCCTCGGCGGTGCGGGTCACGTCCAGGCTGGTGCCGATGCCCACTCCGGCGTCGTAGAGCATGTTGAGGCGTTCGCGGGCGACCTCGGCGCGGCCGGAGACGGCGCGCAGCTCCGTGGAGTCGCGGAGCGTGGTGACGCTGCCGGGCGGGCCGCCCTCCAGGTCGGTGGGGCGTTGGTTGACGGCGAGGAGTCGGCCGCCGACCCGGTGCACCTCGTCCGTCGCGACCCGCCCGGAGGCCAGCAGCGCGGTCATGTCGGTGTCGAGCCCGAGGTCGAGGACCAGGCTTCCCTCGGCGTTCTCGGGCAGGTCGAGCAGGTGGCGCGCCTCGTCGTTGGCGAGCAGTAGCCGGCCCTCGCCGCCGACGATGATCACGCCCTCCCGTACGGCGTGCAGCACCGCGTCGTGGTGCTCGTACATCCGGGTCATCTCGTGCGGGCCCAGGCCGTGGGTCTGGTGTTGCAGGCGTCTGCTGACCAGGGCCGTGCCTCCGAGGGCGAGGACGAGTGCCACGCCCGCGGCGATCATCAGGAACGGCACCTGCTGGTCGGCGGCGCCGCCGACGTTCGCCTTCGTCACGCCGGCCGACACCAGGCCCACGACCATGCCGCCGGGGCCCCGGATCGGGACCACGGCCTGCACCAGCGGTCCGATGGTGCCGGTGATCTCCTCGGTGACGACGTGCCCGGCGAGCGCGGGGGCGATGTCCCCGACGAACTTCCTGCCGATGCGGTCCGGCTTGGGGTGGGTGTAGCGGATCCCCTCGGTGTTCATCACGACGATGAAGTCGACCTTGGACGACTTGCGGGCGGCCTCGGCGCTCGGCTGGAGGATCGCCGTGGGATCGGCGCTGCGCAGGGCCGCGACCGTGCCCGGTGCGTTGGCGAAGGTCTCGGCGACGGCCACCGACCGGTTGCGGGCCTCCTGCGTGCTGTCGTGCCGCACCTGGAGGACCTGTGCCACCACGGCCGACACGACCAGCAGCAGCACGATCACCACCTGCAGCATGAACACCTGCCCGGCGAGGCTGCGGTTCCCGCCGAGGGGGGTTCGCCGGTGTGCGCGCGCCCGTCGGGCACGGTCGTACGAGCGCTGTGCGCGCAGACCGTCGGGGCGGTGGGTCGACCGGGCCCTGGGCCGACCCGTCAGGCGGACCATGTGCCCATGTCTACACTGCCCGACCTCAGGAGGCGAGGGGCGTCACAAGCGGTGACAGGCCGTGGTCGGCCGGGGGTCACGGGTGCCGTCCGGGCCTGGCGCGCCGGGCGGCGAGCAGCAGCGCTATGTCGTCGGGGCGGTCGGCCGCGTGCCGGGCCGTCGCGGTGAGCCGGTCGGCGACACCGGCCAGGGAACGCCCGCCCGGCCGTGCGGCGGGCCCGCCCGCCTTCGCGAGGGCGACGCGCAGGGCGGCGATGCCGTCGTCGATGTCGACACCGGGCCGCTCGACCAGACCGTCCGTGTAGAGCGCCAGGATGGAGTCGGGCTCCAGCTGCAGCTCCGCCACGGGGTACTGGGCGTGCGGGTCCACCCCGAGGACTACGCCCCCGGGTATGTCCCAGACGCGGGTACGGCCGTCCGGGGTACGTATCAGCGGCGGCGGGTGCCCGGCCCGCGCGACCCGGACCAGCCCGCTCGCCGGGTCCAGCCGGAGGTAGCAGCAGCTCGCGAACTGGCCCGGGTCGAGGTCGATGAGGAGATGATTCGTGCCGCTCATCACCTCGTCGGGCGGTCGGTCGCCGAGCGCGAACGCCCTTACCGCGCTGCGGAGTTGGCCCATGGTGGCGGCGGCCTGGACGCCGTGCCCCTGGACGTCGCCGATGACCAGGGCCAGACCGTCACCGGCCTCGACGACGTCGTACCAGTCGCCGCCCACCTCCATGCCCTGGGTGCCCGGCAGATAGCGCCCCGCGGTCTCCACCTGCGGGTGGGCGGAGAGGCGGCGGGGGAGGAGGGCCTGCTGGAGGCCGCGGGCGAGGGCGGCCTCGGAGTCGTAGCGCTGGGCCTTCTCCATCGCGTGGGCGATCAGTCCGGCGAGGGCGGTGAGCACCGCGCGCTCCTCGGTGCTGAAGCTGTGGGACCGGTCGAAGCCCAGGATGGCCGAGCCGACCGGCCGCCCCGACGCGATGAGCGGCAGGAACGCGCGGGCTCCGACCTCCGCGTCCAGCGGGATGCCCGGGTAGGCGTCCGCCAGTTGCTGCATGGAGTCGAAGAAGAGCGGGCGTCCGGTGGTGAGGGTCTCGACCCCGGGCAGCCGGGCGTCGAGCCCGACCCCGTCGAAGGGGGCGAGGAAGCCCTGCGGGAAGCCGGTCTCCCAGGCCAGGTACAGATGGCGCTCCTGGAGCAGATAGATCGCGAGCCGCCGGCCGCCGAACGCGGGCAGCAGCTCCTTCATGACGACCGCGGACACCTGCCGGGCGGTGACCGCCTCCGTCAGCGCGATGGCGAGCACGATCGGCCGGTACAGCGGGGCCAGCGAGGTGACGCCGTTCGCCGGGCCGTCGTCCCCGTCGGCGTGCACGGGCACCAGCGGCGGCCCCACCACACGGGCCGACGGAGCGACCGTGCACGTCAGCTGGTCCTGGCCCGGATGGACGGCCATCGCCAGCCAGTCGCTCTCGTACGGCTCCTGCCCCTGCTCCCGCTCGTCCGGGCGCCGGACGTGGAAGTGCACCGGCCCCAGCGACAGCAGGGCGCCGCGCAGCTGGTCCTCGCAGCCGATCTGGTTCAGCCAGGGCACGCCCTCCCACAGCGGGCGGCCCAACAGCTCCTCGCGCGGCCGGCCCAGCAGTTCGGCGGCGCGCGGATTGGCGTACGTGACCAGCCCCAGCCGGTCCAGGCAGAACACGCCGTCCGGGAGCAGATCGGCCGCGCTGTCGGCCATCGGGGCGGGACCCGGATCGACGACGACACCGCTGACCGGGTACCCGCCGTCGGGCGGGAGAGGCCCGGTGGCGGGCGTCCACAGGTCCAGCAGCCGGGCCGAGCCGTCCGCCGCCCGCACCCGCAGGGGCAGCCGCGGGGGCTTCCCGGCGGCAGCGGCCCGTAGCGCGGCCATGACCTGGTACGTGTCGCCCGGTGCCACGACGTCCGCGAGCGCCTGCGCGGTGCCGGGGAACTCCGCGGGCTCCACTCCCAGCAGGGCGTGCAGGGAACCGTCCCCGGTCACGGCCGCCGTCTTCGGATCCCATGCGAACCGTGCCATACGGCCCTCGGGGCGATGCGTGGCCGCCGTCCGGACGCACACGGGCTCGTCGTCCCAGGCGACGTACGGACCGTCCTCGTCCTCGTCCTTGTGCTCGTCCTCCAGGTCGGCCAGCGCCCTGCCCAGCTCCTCGGCCAGCCGGGTCATCCGGTCCAGGCCGGACAGCACCTCGGTGGCGTCCGACGCGGAGGGCCGCAGCACGGTCAGCACGCCGTACGTCGTCGGCCCGCCGATGACGGGGACGTACAGGGACCCGAACTGGAAGGGCAGGCTCGCGGCGAACTGGGGATAGCGGCGCATGGTCTCGGTGGCGTTCGGCAGGACCACGTGGACGCCGAGCCGGTAGGAGTCGGCGACGGGGAACTTGCTGTCGACGTGCAGCCGCCCCCAGGGGCGGAACAGCGGCCCGGGCAGCCCGGCCAGTACGGCCAGACGCAGCAGTCCGGACGTGCTCGACCGCAGGTAGACGCCCCCGGAGTGGCCGCCGGCCGCGTCGATCGCCTCCGTCGAGGCGTCGATGAGCAGCTCGGAGAGCCGTCCGGGCGTCCCCTTCTCGCGCTCGGCACTCCCAGTCATTGGGGCTCTACCTCGTCCCTGTGGCGCCGGGTGGGTGACACAGCAAGAATGCGCCAGGACGCGGCCGGGGTCACCTGGGCGGACGGGATGGGCTGGAGAGGCACGGGTATCGCCGGTCTGCCGGTATCTGATGAAGTGATCAAGAGTGGCTCAAGTGTCGATGGTGTCGAGGGCGGGGCTTCGTGTGTGGGGTGCGGGCTGCGGCGCGGTGTCGTGGCGTCGGCTCATGACGAAGGCCCCTCGGCGCGGGTGCCGGGGGGCGTCTTGTGGGTCAGGCGACGAGGGCGAGGGCGGGCAGACCGGTGCTGCCGAGGTCTGCGCACGGGATGCCGTTGTCGTGCGGGAGCGTGTTCTTCGCGTGCGGCGCGTTCGGCTTCTTCGCGCGCGACGTGTCGGGTACGTCCGGTACGAGCGGCGTGTGCGGTACGTCGAGGTCGTCGGCCCCTGCCTGGTCGGGGCGCCCGTGGCCGGTCGTCCGGAACCCGGCGGACCCGGCGGACCCGTCGGTCGTCGCCGGGTCGCGGTCGTGCGTCGTCCGGCCGGTGCGCTCGGGTACGGCGAGCGTCCTTCCGGCGGACCGGGGTGTGGCCATGGGGCTGTGCCCTTTCGGATCGACGCGATAAGCAGGCAGGCAGGAAAAGTAAGTACGCAGGCAGGAAAAGGGAGTTGAGGTCCGACCCGCGTCAGCGATCGGTCCTCGACCCATGGCGTTCAGGATGGCGCAAACTACGCCTCGCGCGGGGCGAATTCGATCTGTTGCCCTCGCCGGTAGTGACCGGTCGGGTTCCGTTTTGCCAGCCGTATACCGCGGACCAGCGCCCACACCAGCAGCCCGGCCACCGCCGGACCACCGAACAACATGGTCAGACCGGCCCCGACATTGACGCCGAGCACCCCGGCCGTCAGCACCCGCCAGCCCACCCCGACGATGACCCCGGCCAGCATCAACGGCGCCAGCACCTCCCACCACCGCCGCTCCAACTCCCCGCGCCGCGAGGCCCGCACGAGCAGCGCGCCACCAACTCCCGCCAGCAGCAGGGCGATCGCGCCGATCACGGCGGCCGTGCCGTCCGAGATGTCCAACGGCCGGTAGGCGTAGTCGAGTTCGGCAGCCGAGAAGCCGTCGACGTCCTGCCGACCCAACAGGCCCCATACGGCGACCGGTACGGCGGCGACCAGAGCGGAGGCGGCCGACAGATGTGTTGCTCGCGGTGTCATGGGGCGATGGTTGCCGGGAGGGGCGGGTGGGGGCATGAGCACGGGTACTCAGTCGCGGAGGGGGTGGGGTGCGGGACCACCGCTGGGG
>NZ_JBHXME010000001.1:0-580 GCF_042721125.1 Streptomyces sp. NPDC058469 | reverse complement strand
TAAACGTGGTGGGGGGGGGGGGGGGGTGGGCCTACCTGGCGGGGAACCCGACGGGGGTGCGGGCCCGGGGCGGGTACCAGGGGTGGGGTCTCGGTGTACGGCGGGCTGTCTTGCTCGGGGGTGTCTCCGGTGGGGGAACCGGTGCTTGGGTCGGGGCGGGACCACCTCTCTCGGTGGCGTCTTCGGCGGGGGGAGGGGCGTAGGGGTGTTTGGTGCGGGGCCGTGCCGACTCACCCGACGGAGTCTCTGGCAGCGGGGCGGGTGCTCGGTCCAGGGCGGACCGAGTCACTCGGCGGTGTCTCTGACAGGGGACGGGTACTTGGTCCAGGGCGGGTTACCTCGCGCGGTGGCGTCTTAGGCAGGGGGCGGGTGTCTGGTCCTGGGCTGGTCACCTCGCGCGGTGGCGTGATCGGTGGGGGGCGGGTGCTCGGTGCAGGCCGGGCCGACTCACTCGGTGGCGTTTCCGGCAGGGGAGGGGCGCTCGGCCTGGGGCGGTTCGCCTCGCGCGGTGGCGTCTTCGGCGGGTGCGGGTGTTTGGTGCAGGCCCTGGCGCGTATACACGACTGTAGATCCCGAGGAC